>QNUZ01000161.1 GCA_004347865.1 Archaeoglobi archaeon
GCCAAATAGTATCTCAAGAGTCAATTACTCTAAAACTGCTGGCTTAGGCTCAAGTTCCGAAGTTAACAGTCCTGAGAAATTATAAAAATGGGTGCCCAGAAAACCCAGAGCTAAAGCTCTGGGGTGAATGGACAAAGTCTTGGAGACGTTCCTTTGCAGAGGAAAGCCCAGATATGCGATATGAACATAGCCCGCAGGTTAATGAGGTCTGCGGGATGGGGGAGCTGTGAGCCCCCCGAACCGGCAGATGAGGGGAAGGGCGTGAAGCATCCCTTAACGCCGGAAGCTCCCGACTTCAGTCGTGGAGCAGCTCACTTCAAAACAGGTCTCGACAAATTTATATTTCTTGGATCATTTCAGCTGGGATATGAGAATCGTAATGAAATTCGGAGGTGTGAGTGTAAAAGACGGAAATAGTATCCTCCATTGCGCTAATCTCATCAAGAAATTTTCGGAAGAAAACGAAATAGTCGTAGTCGTCTCTGCGATGTCAGGTGTAACGGACTCGCTTCTATCTGCGGCTGCGAAGTGTAGTAGCGGAGCAAGCGCCGGCTATGTTAAGCTATTCGTCGCAGAAATGATGAAAAGACATTACGAGGCTGTGGAAAAGGCTGTGCTAAGCGATGATATTAAGGTTAGGGTGATTCAGGCTCTCGAGAGGTTATTTGACGAGCTCGAGAAGGTTCTGCTTGGTATTAGCTACCTCGGAGAACTTACAAAGAGGAGTGAGGACTACATAGTCTCGTTCGGAGAAAGGCTCGTAGCCCCGATACTGTCCGCCTCGCTTTTGTCTCTAGGTGTGGATTCGGTCGCGATGACCGGAGGGGATGCAGGGATTATAACAGACAAGAACTACGGAAGAGCAAAGCCTTTGCCTGGTGTTTATGATTTGATAAAAACAAGGCTAGAACCCCTCTTGAGAATAAAGAAGACAGTACCCGTTGTGACAGGATTCATAGGGGCAACAGAAGATGGTACGATAACGACACTCGGCAGAGGGGGGAGTGACTATACCGCAACGATTCTTGCATCGGCGTTGAATGCCGACGAAGTTTGGCTCTGGAAGGAAGTTGACGGCATAATGACTTGCGATCCGAAGTTCGTGCCAGAAGCGAAGTTCATCCCCGAAATATCATATCAGGAGGCAATGGAACTATCCCACTTCGGTGCGAAGATACTTCACCCACTAGCACTTATTCCTGTGATGAGAAAGGGAATTCCCGTAAGGATAAAGAATGTTTTCAATCCCGACGCGGTTGGGACAGTCATATGTGCCAGCACAAAGGAAAGCAAAGAGATAGTCAAAGCACTCAGCTTAATACAGAATACAGGAATTGTCAATATAAGCGGTGCTGGGTTCGATTTCGCGGAAATAATGGCTAAGGTTTTCAGCATACTGGCACAGGAAAGAGTTAATGTCATCATGGTTTCTCAGAGTTCTTCCGAGTTGAATCTCTCGATCGTGGTTGACAATAAGGACGTGGAGAAAGCCTATCGGGCTTTAAAAATAATTGAAAACGGTGTGATCAAAGTTTCAAAGATAGAAAATATCGCAATAGTCAGCGCTGTCGGAGCCGGAATGGCCGGTACTCCGGGCGTTGCAGGCAGGATTTTCTCGGCTTTAGGTAAAAATAAGATTAACGTAGTGATGATAAGCCAAAGCTGTTCAGAATACAATATTTCGTTTGCTGTGAAGGCTGAAGAAGGAGTCAATGCTCTGAGAGTAATCCATGACGAGTTCGGGCTTAAAAATTAGGGATCTCGCAAAAAAAGCCGTGGAGCTTTTATCAAAGCACAATTTCGCGAGGGTATATACCCACTATGATGCAGACGGAATCGCTGCAGGAGCAATAATAGCCAAATCTCTGCTCAGGGCTGGAAAGGAGTTCCATCTCACCTTCCTCAAGGGTCTGAACGACTTTGAACCTGAAACAGATGGATTGCAGATCTTCGCAGACATGGGCAGCGGATATTGCGAGTTGATGTCCCGCATAGATGCGGACGTTATTGTACTAGACCACCACAAGCCAAATGGGGATATAAATCCCAAAAGGAGCCTTGTACACGTCAACCCTCACCTACTCGGTATAGACGGGACCTACGAAGTTTCTGCTAGTGGCATTGCGTATTTATTCGCGAAAGAACTCGGAAACAATAAGGATCTTTCATCCATAGCGATACTCGGGGCTATTGGTGATAAACAAAAATTCGTAGGAATTAACGCAGAGATACTCGAAGAGTCGAGTTCTTCAGGATGTGCTGAAGTCAAACCAGGGCTTTACTTGCCTTCCGGAAAGCTTTCAAAGGCTTTAAAAATGAGCCTTGAGCCCTATCTTGACTTTTATAAAAAAGAAGAAGAATTAGAGTCCTTTCTTAAAAAGCTCGGCCTGGACGGGGATAAAGAAGTAAATGAGCTGAATTTTAATGAAACTCAGAAGCTAGCCGATGCCATAGTGCTCAGACTTCTGAAAATCGGTGCTTACGAAGGTGTGTTCGAACAAATAGTAGGCAGAAAGATCCTGCTTAAAAATCTACCGCTACAGAATGCAATCAGCTTGGTTGACGTGATAAACTCTTGCGGGCGTGCAGGAGAGATGAGTACCGCATTAAGCATACTTCTGGGAGATCAAAAGGCGCTTAAGGTTGGAATAGAGATCAGCGAGAAGTTTACAGTTGAAATCCTTGAACAACTCGCAAAGTGCAGAAGCGAAGTTAGAGAGGGATTCTGCATCCGATATCTCATACTGGACGATGCTGTATCGACCAGCCCCATAGCCACAATTCTTTCACGGTATCTTATGCCAGATAAGCCCATAGTTGTGATAAACATAAAGAAGGACGGGAAAGTGAAGGTTTCTGCAAGGACAACAGAAAAGATCGCAAAAAAACTCGATTTGGCCGAGGTCATGCGTCTCTCCGCTCTTCGTGTGGGCGGAGTCGGTGGAGGGCATAGGGTGGCAGCAGGAGCAAATATCGAAAAAGGAAAGGTAGAAGAATTTTTGAAGGAGGTAGACAGGCTTTGCTGTGCTATGCTCGCTTAGAGATCGAGAGTAGGGATGCCGAAAAAATTGCAATGGCTTTAAGAGTTGATGACCCAGACTGGTGCAATTGCTACCCGGAAAAAGAAAAGATAGTGATCGAGATAAAGGCTAGAAAGGTGAGCTCGCTCCTATACGCAATAGATGACTACCTGATGCATCTCAAGATGTGCGAAAACTTATGAGACTTTCAGTCGAAAACTATTTGACATTACGTAGAAACTTGAACAGGATCTCAGATTTAGAGAAGTTTCAAGTTCCAAGAGGGGTAATGCATGCCATTTTAATGCAAAAAAAAGTCGAAAGTGTTAAGAGAAAGTACCATTTATTCTCAGGGAGGACTAAAGAAATCCTCCAATACTGGAATGAGAGAAAAAGGCTCCCAGAGTGGTTAACATTAACACCTGTTCTGAAGGTCAGACTTCTGCTGAAAGGAATGGATTTCTCAACGAAGCAGATCAACAAGGCCCTCAGGAACCCCAACGAACTTGATGAAGAATTAGCAAAGCTTGTTTATGATGCGGTTTCGAAAGATTTCATTTACTCACCGATTGCAGCCAAGCTTCAATGGACGTTAGGTAAGATCGGTGAGAGGATAATAGAGAACAAACTCAAAAGCCTAGGTATAGAATTCAAGACTGAAAAAGAACTCAGAATGCAGAAGACACCCGACTTCTTTTTCGAGGAACCTCTAGACTTCCTTGGTAGGAGGATTAGATGGATCGAAAGTAAAGCCCTTTTTGCAGATCTGAAGACATACGATCTTTATTTCAGAAAGCAAATTTCGAAATACCAAGAGCTCTTTGGCGATGGTCTGGTGGTATTCTGGCGTGGAAGTCTAACTGGTCTTCCAGTTAGCGACGGGAGCGAATTTGAGTGCGATTTGAAGAATAAGCTACTTGAAATGAAGCTTTACGTTTCAAAGTCAGATAAAGTTGAAGGAGATCCTTTGAAGCTTGCAGAAAAATTCATTGAAGAATACATCTCACAGGACGTTTTTCCGTACAATTCCAAAGTTATTAGAATACTCAGAAACATGGGATTTAAGATCCTGCAAAACTCGCCAAACAAGGAGGCTTGACCTAGTCCAGAAAGCTGCATTTGTTTCCTAGGTGAGCTACCCTGCCTTCAAAGGCGGAGCTTCCGATGTCAAAAAATTTAATAGATAATTTCAAAATCACCAATTTTTCCTTCGGCTTCATCCCTTTTTTCCTTGTGCTCCCTAAGAAAATCCACCATCAATTCAGAAGCGAATTTTTTACAACTTCCACATAGTAGCCTACCCGATCTGCAATCCTCCTCGATTCTCTTTAGTTCCTCATCGCTTTCGATGAGATGGAAAGAGTAAAACTCAAAAATAACGCACTTCTCGGGCTCACCGCCTAAACGCTTCTGTTCCTCGGAAGTTGCCCTTCCTCCCGTTAATGCGTTCTTGAGCTTTCTAACTGCAACCTCGGGGTCATCAAGTAGCGAAATGTAGCTCTCGGGCTTACTCGAGCTCATCTTTCCTCCCGTAAGCCCTGTGGTGAACCTGTGATATATAGAACTGGGGGGAATAAACCCAAATCCCCCAAGCTTAATTTCAAGTTCTCTGATAGCTCTTTCGATCTCTAGGGGATTTCCGAAAATGTCTACATGACCTTCAAAGCTCTTAAATTCGAAACCCAACTCTGAAAGCTTTTTAAGCAGCTCATCACGCTTACTTCTTACTCTCAAGCCATTATCGATTCTTTCAAAGGAGAATAGATTTATTCTCGAA
>QNUZ01000162.1 GCA_004347865.1 Archaeoglobi archaeon
CATAACCATGGCAAGCGTTGCGGACGAGATCATAGTTGTTCCCACAAGGGCGATGACAGAGGAGGACAGAGATTACAGCGTGGCCTTCGCAATCCCCGCGGATACCGATGGCGTTAAGATAATTGCAAGAACGGCGCATCACAGGGCTCCGCCGGAATTGAAAATGCCCTTCGGTGAGATTGGAGATGACGAGAACATGATAATCTTTGACGATGTCTTTGTTCCGTGGGACCGCGTTTTCATCTGCGGCGAGCACAGGTATGCAACCATGGCTGCGCATCTGTTTGCCCTTTTCCACAGGCACAGCTATACGGGCTGCAAGCCCGCAGTGACTGATGTGAAAATGGGATTTGGAGCATTAATAGCTGAATACAACGGTGTTTACGACAGGCACAACATAAGGGAGAAGCTCGTTGAGCTGGCAGCTACAGCAGAGCTGGTCTACGCAGCTGGAATAGCTTCGGCGGTGAAAGGAATAAAGACTCCTGCGGGAACATTCATTCCGAACGAGGTATACGCGAACGTGGGCAGAAGGCATGCCGGGCTTAACTACTACCACGACCTTGAGATCCTCGCGGAACTTTCGGGCGGACTTCCCGCCTGTCTGCCCTTTGCAGAGGACTATCTGAATCCGGAAACAAGGCCTTACATCGACAAGTACATAAAGAGAAGGAGCGATGTCCCGCCGGAGAACGTTTACCGCTGCCTTTATGGGATCTCTAACATACTCGCATCATCGCTCGGAGGGACAAGTGCCGTTGCCGGGGTGCACGGCGGCGGTTCTCCTGTGATGGAAGATATCGCAATAATGCGTTCCTACGATTTTGAGGAAAAGAAGAAGATTGCAAAATTCCTGGTCGGAATACGAGACTAAAATCCGTGATTTTTATGTTTTTTGAAGATTTTGATCTCGGGATGAGGATGGAAACGGCCGGAAAAACGATAACCGAGGCGGACATAGTTAACTTCGCAGGAGTAAGCGGTGACTGGAATAGAATTCATCTCGATGAGGAGTTTGCGAAAAAGACGATCTTTGGTAGAAGAATTGCACATGGCCTGCTGACCCTTTCGATCACCAGCGGATTGATAACTAGGCTCAGGCTAACCGAAGACAGTCTGATAGCGTTCTACGGCATAGACAGGCTCAGGTTCACCAAGCCCGTGTTCATTGGGGACACCATAAGGGGCGTCGTTGAAGTCGAGGAAAAAGAGGATAAGGGCGATTACGGAATTGTCTCTTTTAAGGTTTCGACGCTAAACCAGAATGATGAGGTTGTGATGGTTGCAAAGTTCAAGACGGCGGTGAAAAAGAGAAATGGCGGAAAAGATAGCTGAAGGTCTATACAGGATCCAGATTCCCCTTCCGAAGAATCCCCTGAAGTACCTGAATTCGTACGTGATAACTGGAAGCAGAACCCTGATCATAGACACGGGATTCAACCTTGATATTTGCTATCAGGAAATGCGTAGGGGTCTGGAGGAAATCGGCGTGGATTTGAGCAGAGTCGAGATATTCGCCACTCATCTTCACGCCGATCATCTCGGACTGGCTAGCAGGTTGAGTGACGAGGTTTTCATAAGCAGGATTGACGCAGAGATTGCGGTTGAATCTGTTATCCATCCGGAGTACTGGAAAGAGCTCGCTGAATTCTACAGGAAAAATGGCTTTCCGCCGGAAGAGGCAGAAAAAGTGTCGAAAATACACCCAGCAGTAAAATACAGCCCGAAAGCGATTCAGTTTAATTTTTTAAAAGAGGGGGACGTTTTGGAGTACGGGAATTTCAGGCTTGAAGTTATGCACACCCCCGGGCATACGCTAGGGCATCTTTGCCTGTATGAGCCAGATAGAAAAATCCTCTTCTCTGGCGACCACATACTTTTTGACATAACTCCAAACATAACGCACTGGGGGGCCTTCGACGACTCCCTTGGCGACTACCTGAGAAGCCTTGACAGAGTATACGAACTTGAGGTTGAAAAAACTCTTCCTGGGCACAGGAATTTCTATGGAAATCACAGGAAGAGGATCGAAGAGCTGAAGGAGCACCATAGAAGGAGACTTGAAGAGGCTCTTAATGCGGTGAAAAGCGGTTATAAAACGGCATGGGAAATTGCACAGCGAATAACTTGGGATCTTGATTACGAGGACTGGAACGAGCTTCCGACAATGCAGAAATGGTTCGCGGTCGGTGAAACGATTGCCCATTTGAACTACCTCGAGAAGAGAAAGATTGTGAGAAGAGAGGATTCGGATAGAATCTGCTACTTCCCGGCTTAAATTACACCTATCTCTTCAAGTCTGCGCTCGCTCAAATTCTCCACGGTTGTCTCTTCAACAATTCTGCCTTTTGACATCAGAACAACGCGATTGCAAAGCTCCCTTATTATTCCGAGCTCATGGGATGTTATAACAACGGTACCGTCATATTTTCTCATCATCTCCGCAACCATCCTCCTGGTCTTTCCGTCCACGTTTGCTGTGGGCTCATCAAGGAAGACGATCTCCGGTCTGAAGATCAAAACGCTTGCAATTTCGACCTTCTTCTTTTCTCCCCCGCTCAGCCTGAAGGGTGGCTTGTGGAGAATTTCATCAAGGCCGAATTTTCCAGAGTACTCGGAAAGCAGGCTTTTCATCTCCTCCTCACTCATCTCTAGCTGTCTCGGGACGTAGAGAAGCTCGTCTTTTACGGTTGGATTGAACAGGAAGTCATCGGGATTCTGAAAAACCACCCCGATTTTTCGCCTTATGGCCTCAACATTTTTCTTATCGGGAATCATTCCAAAGATCCTCACCTCGCCCTTTGTTGGTTTCAGCAGTCCCGAAAGCAAAAAGATCAGCGTGGACTTGCCGCTACCGTTCGGACCTATAATTCCTATTCTGTCGTCTTTGAAGATCTCAATGCTAACATCCTGAATTCCAAGGCTTCCGTCGGGGTAAACGTAGCTGACACCCTTTGCGCTTATCACAGGACTATGCACCACAAAACGATGAACAGCGAAAGCGCTATATAAATGATCTCCAGAATTCCGAACTTGGATCTGATCCCAAAAATTTTATCGCCTCTCGAGGCCATTGCCAGCTGTACTCTCTCGGCCCTTTCAATGCTCCTCAAAAAGAATAAACCGACCGACTCGCCACCCCTCTTCCAGAGATCCATGTGACTACCCTTTGAAACCCTTCTGCTCTCTCTTGCAAGCAGAATGTTGATTATGTCCTGAAAAACCACTATGATGTAGCGGTAGGCGAGCCAGAGACCCTGCACGAAGACTTCCGGCACCTTGAGCGATCTGAGGGCAGAGCAAATCTCTGCAAAGCTGGAGCTCATTATCAGCATCTGCACAGATACGAGCGCGATTAGAACTCTCAGGGTGAAAAGGAATGGGTATTTTGGATCTTGAAGAAGAAGCGGCAAGACAACAACGAATGAAAAAAGTGAAAAAAGCCATACGCGGCTAAACAGTCTTCTGAGGTTCAGCCCCAGAATGGCGGATATCGCAATCAGCGAAAAAAGAAGGAATATCAGTTTTTTCGGTTCAAAAGTTGAAACTGCGAGTATCACGAATAAAAGGGTGCTCAGAAGCTTAACCCGCGGATCAATTGAGTGCAGGGTGCCTTTGGTAGGGTAATCCTGAAGGAAAAAATTTTGAAAGTAGGATGAAGCATTTTTAAGCGTTCTTTCGATTACTACGTGCATACCTCACCGCGTAAGCCAAAGCCAAAACGATCAGGACTCCGACCGCACCGCTGATCAGCGTTCCAGCATAAGGATCAAGACCGGGAATCGAGTAGTCGGGGAGCAGGCCCTCATAGATCGGGTTCTCTTCAAGCCCAAGAATCTTTGCGGCATTTTCAAGCGGCTCGGAATATCCCACGGACTCTGCGAGATATGCAAATACCGGCGAGAGAGCTATGAGTGCTGCCAGTAGGACGAATGAAGCTTTTCCGACCTCCTTTTTCTCAAGTAGTTCCGCTCTTCTGGTTGCTATATAGCTGACAACTCCCGCTGTGATTGTGCCCTCAATGATGCCGAGAGCTGCATGCCAGGTCCCCATCACAGGTACGGTCACGGCCAGGCCGTATGCGAAGCTTGAGGAGAGGCCTATTTCAATTCCGGCAAAGATTGCGGCGACCGTTATTCCAAGCCATCCTGCAATAAATGCCGCCAGGTTTCTGTTGAATCCTGAAAGTGCCCGGTAAACATAGTATCCAATGAAGACGTCGACTATCGCCATGTTCCAGACGTTTGCACCCCATGCAGTTATGCCCCCGTCATTAAAGACCAGGGTTTGGATTGTAAGTACAATGGCCATTGCCAGACATCCTGCGTATGGGCCGAGAAGAATTCCTGCAAGCGCTCCACCAACAAAATGAGCGGAAGTTCCGCCGGGAATTGGCCAGTTAAGCATCTGTGCAGCAAAAATTGCTGCCGAAAGCACTCCGAATAGCGATGTGAGCTTTTCTCCCCTTAGCCTATAGATCGAGTATCCCAGAACTAGAAGTGTAAGTACAAGGAATAATCCCGCAATATTCAAATCCAGATACCCGTCGGGAATGTGCATAAAACTTTTTCTCACTAACCGTTAATAAACTTTTCTATTTTGTTAATTAGTATTAAGATCATGCAAAAAAGGTAATAAATTTGGGAAAAGATATTTATCTCCCGCCTTCATTTTTTGGGCTATGAAACTCGTTACATGCGGACTGCCTTACGCTAACGGAAAGCTCCATATCGGTCATCTCCGCACTTATGTTCCTGCAGACGTTTATGTGCGGTTCCTGAGGATGGCAGGTGAAAA
>QNUZ01000163.1 GCA_004347865.1 Archaeoglobi archaeon
CAGTTCGAATTTTAAGGATGCGGAATTTTATCTTCACCGCTGTTTTGCAGTAGCAACTTCAGGGATAAATGAACGGAATTTTGATACCCAAAAAGGCATTTGAAGTTCTCTAAAATTATTTCTTCCATCTGATTCGAAAACCAGAATTTTATAAGGCTCCGCAGCGCTTGCTTGCTATACGATATAGTATGGCATGATTTGGTGTGAATTTGTGTTACCCATTGGGCGAAGAAATCTTAAAGAAGCCGAATCCAAAGCTGGCCTTGGATCCAGCGCCTATAAGCTCGCCGATCTTCAGCAGCTTCATCGCATTTTCGTCAGCCTGTTTTACCCTGTACTTCGCATATCCGGTTATACCGTAGAATTTCCTAGTTCCGCCCCTTTTTGAGCTGTGTAATAGTTCGTGCTTTTTCCAACTCTCCTCTATTGTTTCGGTCTCGATGCTGAAATCTGGCACTTTTCCTTCTCCGTATTCGTTAACAAAAAGCATCAGTCTTCTGCGAATCATTTTAAGTAGACATTCTGCCTCAAGCGGACTCCTTGCCTCTAGCGGTGTTTTAAAGTCTACCCTGAATTCCTTCAGTTCTACTGGCTCTATCTTCCCGAGATCGATCGGTTTTAGAGCCTCGGCATTCACTCTGAAGCCGTCATATACTTCCTTTCTTGAGAATGCATCGTATATGCTCGCAACTTCGTATTTACTCTCGTAATTCAGTCCAATTTTTCCCAAAAACCTTAAGCCATATATAACGTGAGGAAGATACGTATAGTAATTTCCAAGTATATTTATCTCAATCTCTAATTCACCCCTTCCGTTCTCTTTTCTTCCAAAAAAAGGAGGAACAAAGATTATTGGTCTTGGAGGTTGGCTTTTTCCTAATTTCTGCCTCTCCTTTTCGTATATCACATAGTAAAGACATTCCTCTTTTGAGGCGCATGCATGACATCTTGGGCTTGTATAGCTGCATATAGCTCTGAAAAGTACATTTCCAAAACCGCCGCGGAATTTATTTCCAAGCCAGTAGGGGAGAGAATACCTAGGAAAATAAAGCCTTGCTTTTAGCTTTGTCAGCTTCAGCGAGAACATTTCGACACCTTAAACAAAAAGGTCAGCAAGACTAGTAAGCCTTACGACAAGTGGTTTCTTCTTCTCAGCCTCTATCAGTCCCATCCTCTCCAGCTCTGCTAGATGCCTCCTAACCGTGCTCGTATCTCTTTTTAGCTCTCTTGATATCGACTCTGCTTTTCTAACACCATTTTTAACCAAATTCAGAATTTCGAGATGTATATTACTAGGTGGTTCTCTTATCACCCTGAGAAGTCCGTTTGAAATCAGCAAGAGGGAGGAAAAATCTTCAGTTTCTATCTCTATGGTCATATCCTTTCTAGCCTTCATGATGCATGCAATCAGCACTATTATTACCAGCGCCCTCATCCCGCCGCTCAGGTTTACTATCAGTCTTCCTTCCGCAGAATCGACAAGTTCCGACACAGCCTTTATAGATTTTTCAACGCTTTTTACATCAAGCTGCAGCAATCTGACGGTAACCTTGTCGGAAAAGCTAGTCTGAACGAGCTTTTTTATCCAATCATATGCCTTCTCAACCTTATCAACTATTTCGGCTGTGATCAGCACTATTTCATCCCCTTCCTTGATTCCGTGTCTGAGAATTGCACGATAGCAGAATTTCTCATCAAAGCCTAAGGTTGCAATTAGTGTGGTCTTCATGCATTTTTTACTATTTCATGCAGATATTTAAGCCTTTTCTGAACATATTAACAATAGAAAGCCTTATATTTTTGTTATTGCAGATTCATTCATGGAGTATTGGGAAATTGAGGAGGTATCAAAAGCCCTCGCCGTTCTGGTTGCAGAAGCGGGAAACTACGGCTACGTTGACAAGCTCGGATACGCCCCCTCGAAGGATCTCGCGATTTTCTATCTCAAAGAAGCGCTCAGAGATTTGCATTCGATGATGAGCAGGGATTTTGAGAACAAGGAGGCCGAAAAGGCTGCAAAAGAAATAAAATTCGAGCAGATCGATTCTGCTCTGCAGAAGATCTCTGGGGTAAGTGATAGAAAGGAGTTGAGGGAGTTGACATCCCTTATAGCGTCAAAAGCCCTTGCTAAGTCGGCCAGGCTTAAAAAATCCGAAATTAGGGAGGTGAAATAGAATGTTTCTGTCTACCCGTGGTAGGGTTTTGCTTAATGTTGAAGCTCTGAACATGACAGAAAGCGTTGGTAATTACGTGAAGCACAGAAGGGTACCGGTCATTTTGCCGGATGCAGGATACACAACCCTCTTCGTTCCCGCCATAAGCGGGGAGAGCATTGCGCATGGTTTTCAGACCGTTCTTGCCGAGATCGCTAAGAAGAACGGTCTCCCCGTCTGCAAGCTCTGCGAAAAGGGAATTTTCCTGAAAAGCACAAATAATAACGTTTTCAGAGAGGCATTTGGAAAGGAGCCGTCAGGAAATCTTGAGGAGGATGTAATAAAGGGCTGCGTTGTAGAGGACATCGGAGGATTTCTTTACGCTGAAGAGGCGAATGTAAAGAGAACATCCAGCTTCTTTACAGGCTATATGATCCCGGCAAAAGAAGCGCTTGAAAATGCCGTAATAGAACCACAGTTGCATTCCAGATATGCTCTGGGAACTCCATTTGTTCGAAAAGAAGAGCAAGGAGAAGGTAGAGGGCAAATGATATATTACGTCGAACTCTCTTCTGCAGTTTACACTTTCAACTTCGACTTCGACTCGAGATTTGTGGGAAAAACTACATTCAGCTATGAAAATGCCGGAAAAGAAGTTGTTAATGACAGAAAGAAGAGAATCGAAGCCGCGCTCGAAACGTTCAGGAGATTCATTCTGGAATTCTGTTTCGGTGCAAAGAAGACCAGGTTCATGCCGGTGATAGAATGGGAATCGCTTGTATTGGCAGTTTCGGATGACGTATGGACTGTTCCGAGCCCGTTTGCTAAAAACTACATCGAGAAGACAAGGAAAAAGCTTGAAAAAATAAAAGAGAACACCAAGCTGTTTGTTTATCCTGATGGGGGCTCTTTGGAAGAAGTTGTTGTCAATGCAATCGAGGAAGCGAAGAAGAGAATATGATCGGATTTATTGCCGATTACGAATTCGCTTGGGGATTTCAGGCACGCATTGTGGGGCTCTCGAAGACTTCTCCCTCTTTTTACTATCCCCCTCCTACTACATTCCTAGGTGCCTTGGCTGAAACTGTCGCCAAGGATTTCGCTATTCCCGAGAGCAGGGGAAGAAATCTTATGGCAAAAATGAGCGAAAATTTGCTGGCAATTGGATGGAAACCTATTAACTGCATTCCGATTAAGTATTCGGACATAAACAGAATATTGAGCATAAGGATCTCGGGTGAGGCTGGACTTTGCCCCAATCCAAGGGATCTCAACAAATCCTTCGATTCTCCTGCAAGGGGGAAAACAATTCTTTGCTCCACCGATGGTGAAGCGCCGAAGATTAGATGGTTCCTAGTTTTAAAGGAAGAATCCTTTGGTTTTGAAGGAAAGAAGATTAGAATAAGCGAGTCAAATTTCTGGAAGATACACAGACTCGGCTCGAAGGAAAGTCTTGTCTCCGCTATAAACGTAGAAAGGGTAGCAGTAGCTCGAAAAGAGGGCATTGTTTACACAAACTACAGCTACCCGACCGAGGGAGTCAGGGAGATTGACAGGGATGGGAGATGGGAGTTCGAGGTCTACATAAATCCCTACGAGCCTAGCCTTCCTGACCCTCTTTCCAACTACTTGTCTGGAAAAAAGGCAATACCGTTCAGAATTCCGATATTAAGAGGCCAAACTCCTCCTGAGAGCAAGATTGAGCCTCTTGATTGTGCTTCTTATCAGGCAGCAAATGGAGAAGTGGTGATTGGATGCCGAAAGTGAAACTCCTGATGCCACCGGATTCAACATTTTTCAGCTCGATTGTTCATGAGGGGATACTTTTTCTTATATCTAGGAACCACGCACAGCGATTTGGCTTGAGGGAAATAGATTTCAAACCAAACTTTCTTTCAAAAGCTTATTCGGGCTTAGATGACGAAAAGATCCAGAACATTCGAATGGTAATGGTAGGAGTGGACAATCTGAATTCAAAGCTCTTCGAAAAGCTCGGGTCAGATTTGAAAAGCAGAAAAACATTTTACGATTTGATAAAGATGCTGAAGGACAACTCGACCCTTATTAAGGAAAAAGAAGAAATAGAGCTCGAGCTCAGGATTTCCGGTAAGGATAACCTGATGGATTTAAGAAAAAAGAGCGATGGTATAGCAGCTCCTCAGCTATTAAAGGTTGACAGATACACAGGGTTCACCTCTCTCGAAACTCCCTTCACTTCGAGACAGCTCACGTTCTACATTTCTCCAGAAGCTGCGCTAATCTCACTTCTGGGTGTTTACTCATCCTTTGTTCTGAGCATCAGGCAACAGGATCAGAACTATTATTTCTTCCTCTTCTTCTCTCCAGATGAAGTTTTGAAGCTGCTGTTTGAGGGAAACGGGGAGCTGGTTGAAAAGTACATGAAGATCAAGGATTATGCAATGGATGTTCTGAGGAAGATCATCGGGAAGTATCCTCTCAACGAGCTGATAGCAATCGAATTGGCCCTGAATCTTGAAATCAGAAAGCTGATGGACTCCGAAAATCTCGAAAAGATCTCCCTGCTC
>QNUZ01000164.1 GCA_004347865.1 Archaeoglobi archaeon
GGAATCAACCTCCTGTATCTGAGCAAGCTCCTCCATGAGCTGACTGGCCTTATCGAGCATAACCTCAGCCCTGTCTGTCTTTTTAATTCTATTGTATAAAAATCCGAGCTGAATTACAGCCTCTAGAAGTCTGGTTGCTCTTTTGGTTCCGATTATATGTGATCTGAGATCATAGGCCTCAAGCAAAAACTTTTCTGCCTTCTTGTAATCCGAATTCAGGTAAAAAATGCCGATCTCCAAACAAGCTGCAGCCAGCAGCGGCAGATATTTAGGATCCCTTGCAAGTTTCTCTATTTCTGAATAAATTGCCTGAAGAATTTCTTCGAATTTGCTTTCCGGATATCCCAGTTCTCTCACATGTTTTCTCAGCCCATCCACTCCGAATCTTCCGCTGCCGACCATTTTCTGAGTTATTTCTGGATAAACCTGAAGATCCGAGGGTATTCCAAAAAGGACCCCGGTGAGATCCTTGAAGTAAAACTTTGAAAGGAGATAAGAAATGGTCTCCTCGCTTAACTTTCCATTCCTCTCATATTCCCTCAAAACCCTTTTTCTGTCCTCATAGCCCATTTTCTTCTCAATTTCAGTCGCTATTTCCCTGCCAATTTGACTTTCCAGAACTTTCACTATTCCTTTGCTGAGGTACTCTCTCAGAGTGTCTTCGAGCATGCTGCTATTATCAAGCACTCTTTAATTAAAATTGCGCTTCGGTTAAGTTTAACTGTCCAGAATCCAGAATTTCAGAGATGAGAATAGAGGACGTGATCTCACTGCTTGAAAAAGAACCGATGACCGCAAGGGAGATCTGCTATGCACTTCAAATTGATCCCTCTCAGGAAAAAGAGGTCTTTGAAGCGATAAAAAGAAGCGCAAAGATCCTGAAAAGGAAGGGAAAACAGCTGCTAATGATTCCACCAAAATGCAGAAAATGCGGGTTCCAGTTCGAAACCATGAATCCGAGTCGCTGTCCCAAGTGCAAGAGCGAATGGATAGAGCCCGCAAGGTTTTTCGTACAGCCTTGACTTTTTAATCGATTACAACCGAAAGCCTCCCGTTCAGGTCGGGGAGGGGGTCAGGGTATCTTAAAGGGTCTGCAATCGAGCAGAAACTCAAAATTAAAAGAAAAGATTTTTAACAAAGTTGACAATTCCTCCTTGAGAATAGGGAAGTGATTTGAATGAGTTTTGGAATGACAAAAACTCTAAGTGGTTCAGTGTTTAAAGATTCAGCTGTAGCAGAATGTTTGGGAGCAATTGACGAGGCAAACGCCTTCATAGGGCTTGCAAAGGTATTTTCGAGAGATAATGAAGTCAGGGGCATACTTCACGAGGTTCAGAAGAGAATCTTCAGGATAGGCGAGGAATTTGCAGGCGGCAGAAAAGTCGAATCATCCGAAATAGACTGGATAAAATCCAAGATAAAAGAGATGGAGGAGAAAATCCCGAAAATCAGTAGCTTTGTTATTCTAGAAAAGGATCCTGCCACCGCACTTCTGAGCGTTGCAAGAGCCGTTGTCAGAAGGGCTGAAAGAAGAGCGGTTACTCTTTACAGAAACGGACTTGCTTCGGAAAATTCGGTAGACTGGCTGAACAAACTTAGCTACTTGCTATATCTCCTGACTCTCAAAGAGGGGGAGACTTTCGAAGAGGTGCAATTCTAGCCATGCTCGTCAGAAAGAGGGATGGAAGGCTTGAGGAATTCAGCAAAGATAAAATAGCCGGAACGCTGATAAGGGCGGGTTTGAGCAGGGAGAAGGCAGAAGCAGTTGCGGAGGAAGTTGAAAGGAAAATTTATGACGGGATAGAAACGGAGAAGGTCCTCCAGATTGCCCTTGAAATAGTCGGGAAGTACTCAAAAAGAGTCTCAGCAGTGTATGGCCTGAAATCATCTCTTCTCCGCCTCGGGCCAGCGGGTTACAGATTTGAGAAGTTTGTCTCCTCCCTTCTCAGAGAGTTTGGATACAGAACGGTAACAAATCAGCTGATCGAGGGAAAATGTGCGCTTCACGAAATAGACGTGATAGCAGAGAAAGACGAGAGATTCCTAGTGGAGTGCAAGTTTCATAACACCCCCATATACACCGGGCTCAAAGAAGTCCTATACTCCTACGCACGCTTTGTTGACATAACAGAATCCGGGAAGGAATTTGATGGAATGTGGATATTTACGAACACTAAGTTCTCGAGCGAAGCTGTAAAGTACGCCAACTGCAGGGGTTTGCTGTTAACGGGCTGGAGATATCCAGAAAAAGGGGGAATAGAATTCATGCTTGAATCAAAAAAGCTATATCCGATTACTGTCCTCAGCTTAAAGGATTTCGAAATAGAGCTCCTTTTGAAGGAGGGTTTTGCTTTCTGCAAAGATCTACTATCAAAACCGAACAAGGTAAGAGAAATTATCGGAAAAAGGGCCGAAATACTGCTGGAAGAGGCAAGAATGGTTCAGGAAGGGACCTAGTCAGAACAGTTGTGATACAAGAAATCCCAAGACAGCCCCGGTGTTTATGAACGGAAGACCCGCATGAGCTCCTTTCCTTTTCTCTACAATATACAAAAGCAGAATTAAACCCAAAAAACCACCAAGGATTGTAAGTAGTGCAGAAAGCTTTATGAAACCAATTTCTGAAGAAGAGGTAAATCTCTGCACTGAGACAGCTAAAATGCCTGGAATTACGACGTCACCTACGCCCATAAGCATCTTTTCCTGTCCCCTGGGGATTATGAAGACCATGGGAGCGCTGATCCTCGCTACCGAATCCGCCAAGCTTATCATGTGCTTCGTCTTGTAAACGGAAATCGCATCGTAAGCTGCCAGAACTGCGAGCAGGACGATGACAGGCAAAGGTTCAAGACTGATGCCGAACATAGTGGCAATTCCAACAGCAAGAAGAAAAGCTGAAATGTCTATCAGAATCCAGTGAGGCTTTTTTATCAGAGCTGCGGTTATTATAACTGCCAAAATCAGGGCAAAGGTGTCCAAGAAGGGTACGAGAACGTAAAAGATCGACACAAACGTGAGTGCATATATAAGCCCTGCCAAAAACCTCTGGGATCTTGCTAGCAGAAGGACCAAGGCTGTAAAGAAGAGAATTAAGGCAAAATAGAGAAGAGAATTTGAGACATCCCCGGGGTTCTCGAAGACAAACATGCCCGCGGATTCGTAGCTCCTTATCGAAAGAACGGCAAAGATATTTGCAAAGAGAAAGATTATCGCAAAGATGTACCTCAATCGACCACCTTCAGCCTTATTTTTGCATTTTTAGCTCTCGCAATCTTCAGGCTTTTGCCAGCCTCTTTGTCCTTCCTAACCTTTATTATTCCCTTACCGCTGACCAGTGCCGAGAAAAGGTACTCGTCATCAGCGTAAACCTCAACGGTTCTTCCTTCAAGTCCCTCTGCAAAGATGATGTAGTGCTTGTCTGTTTCCTCGATTCTAGCTTCTCTGAGCTCCAATCCCTTCGGTACCAAGTCTATTGACACCTTAAGCTCGTCTTCGAGCCTCTTTATCCTCTTTCCCTTCTTTCCCAGAAGCTTGGGGATCTGGCTTTCTGGAACCTTGACCACTGCCCTTCTTCCAGAAACGACGACCTCAAAGTCGTCCAAAAACTGAGAAATCTTCTCCTCCACAGCCTTCTTCAGCCTTTCATCACTCTGAACGGGCATCACGACGACCTGCTCTCCGAAGGTGTAAATCTCGAATTCAACTCTTTTGCTCTCGAAATCCCTCACCTCTATAACAGGCCTTGCAAGATCCGCCTCAAACATGCCAGAGGGGACCTTTACGGTAAAGTCCAGCTCGTATACCTTTGAGATCTTCCCGGCCTCGATAAAGATCACAGTGTCAACAACTTGGGGGATTATTCCGAGCTCCACCCTGCCGATCATCCTCTGAACAGCATCTATTGCCCTCGTTGCATGCGTTACGCCTATCATCCCAACTCCCGCAAGACGCATGTCTGCAAAAACCTGGAAGTCTGAGGTTTTCCTCAGCTCGTCGTATATCGTGTAATCCGGGCGAACGAGTAGAAGAATGTCCGAAGTTAAGGCCATGTCCCCCTCGAGCGGGGCGTACTGGGTTATCTCGTCTCTGACCATTAAATCTCTCGGGCTTTCCATCGTCTTAACGACGTAACCGTGATCCAACAGATAGTTTGCCACGCTCGCGGCAAAGGTCGACTTTCCGGCTCCTGGCGGGCCAGCGATCAGAATTCCTCTCTGTCTCTCAACTATTCTCCTCTTAAGCTCATCACTGACTCCGTATTCATCTATGCTGACCTTCGCGATTGGTCTGACTGCTGTTATCTCCATTCTATCGGCAAAGGGTCTTTCCGCGATTGCAATCCTGACGTCTCTGAGCTGAACCACTGTTGCCCCCTTGCGTTCTATCTCTATGCTGCTCTCTTCATCCTGCTTCGCCGCTTCTATGATCTCGTCCGCTATCTCGGAGAGCTCCTCGTAGCTAATAGGTTCATCCCTCAGCTTAACCAACTTCAATGCCCCAATCTTTCCCCTCTTTGCATATGGCGGAACTCCCTCTCGAAGGTGAACGCTGGCCGTGTCAGGGGTGAAGAATGTCATGATCTTGGTTTCTTCCGGTCTTATGATCCTCGGTTTTACGTATATGGTCTCAATTCCCTTAGCTCTAGCGATAAGACTCTGAACTCTGTCGGAAGTTACCAGAAC
>QNUZ01000165.1 GCA_004347865.1 Archaeoglobi archaeon
GGTTTTCCTGGTCGAGGATCTTGACGTAACGTAGTTCCTTGGTTTTCTCCAGCTTGAGGGGAAGACCGTCCTTGAGATACCTCAGGAAAAGCTTGGAGCCCTCGAAACTCGCCGGAAGGGCATGAAGCTCGGAGATGACACGATTGAGGTCCTCCTCAGACAGCTCTAGGTTGGGGTTCAGCCTTCTTACCGCTTGAACGAGTTGCCTGAGGAGAAGGGGCTCCGAGTAATCCTCTCGCCCGAGTTCTCCGCCCGGTGAATGTTGCCAGCCCTTCCCCTCCAGCCTCTGGAGGAGGTAGGTTTCAACCGCGGATTTCTCGGTAAAAACTGGCAGTTAATCACCTCCAAGGAGTTCTAGCCAAGCTTTATCTTCGTCATGCTTGAGAGTTATTTGACTTTCTGCCCCGGCTCTTTTAATCGAAGATGTAACACGAATCCAACCTGTCCACTTCCTGCTTTTAATCTCCTGTAGCGTTAGCGATTCGCCTACTATTTTCCGTTGAGGTAAAGCTATTACCGGTCGCAATGTAGGAATGTCCATAAACAACGGCCCATGTATCGGAGTAATATCTAAAGCTTCCCTAGCCAAAAGCTTGTATGACCAACCTCTTTCTGTTGGAAATGAAAGTTCCTTCTTTTTAAGATCGAATCTGCAAATGTCTAAACAAGCAGTATCTCCTGGGTTTATGGAGATAGAATGAGGATTTCCAAGTAATGACCAGCAAAGACTCCCTTCGATAAGGAGAATATCTTTGTTTTCTCCCCCCAAGTGAATGAAATCGCAACAATTTTCGGCCACTGTTCTTCCGAAGTTTTTAACTTTGGCTCTACAAAAAAGATTTTCATCAACCTGGAGAAAATCAACACCAGAAAGTAAACGCAATCGCGGAGATTTAAACCAGTAGTCATAAACAACCCATCCACACATAGTAGCTACAATTCCTGCAAGAAACCAGAAAATAGACTCAGACATCATACTCTCACCCTGACTTTTCCTGTCAGCAAATCGTTCATCAAACCATGCTTAATTCGGTCGAGTTTCTCTTTGCGTTTCCTTTCGAGTTCAAGCTTTTTGTCGACAGTTGAGAGGATCTCGGCGATGCGGCGCTGCTCGGGGAGGGGCGGGAGGGGAATTGTCAACCGAAGAAACTCTTTTTTTGGCAAGTTTCTCAGACCAGTAGATGTTTGTTGTAAACTCTTAAGAAATTGAGTGTATTTTGGAGAACCTAAAAAGTAATACAAAAATTTGGGCTCCACGCTTGCTGGACGAATTCTTACCATGAAGTTCGAGAAGAAATATATTTTGTCATCAGGCTGCTGAAAAAGAGCAGCTCTCCCTATTAAGTGGGAGGAACCACTTGACCCTACGAGTAAAATATCTCCATCTCGTAAGCGATACTTGTCTATTTTATCATTAGAAATTTTTCTGAAAGCAACATTAGCCAACTCTATTTTCCCGTCGTGTGTTATTTCCGTAGAGCGGATAACTGGATACGATTCTGCACCTACTATCGGGTCTTCGCCCCAAATACCATTTTGAAACAGGGAGATAACATCTTTAAGCCTAACAACTGTCCACTCCTTAGGAATCCTCCCAATCTCCGTGTCCTTGAACTCCTTGTGCCCTATTCCCTTGGTTAGCAGCTTCTGCATCAGTCCCCGCTTCAGCCTCTCTGTCCGCTGAATCGCCTCATCGACCTTTTGGATGGCTTCGTCGACGGTTGAGAGGATCTCGGCTATCTTGCGCTGTTCGGGAAGGGGTGGGAGGGGGATTTTGAAGCTCTCGATCTCTTGCCGTCGGATAGCCTTGAAAGTTGAACCAGTAGATAAAATTTCAAATTTTTTGCCATTAAATTTTAGATAATAAAATAAAAACAAATGATGAACTTTATCGGGATTGGCTCTGATTGCGGATAAACCTCTGCCGATACAACATTTGAACGGAGCAATATTAACATCTCCAACAGGTGCTCTTACAGATAGCAAAATATCGTTTGGTTCAGCGATCTTAATTGGACTTGAACAATAAATCTCGGGCGAAGGATAGATTTCCCCAAATTCTATTTTTCCCTGAAGGAACGGCAATCCTTTTTTTTCTTTATTATACGTGCTGGATGGAGGAGATTGACCCATTACCAGCTCTATAATCTTTTCGTCCCCCAGCCTGACAATCTCCCACTCTTTCGGAATCCTCCCGATCTCGGTATCCTTGAATTCATTCACTTTTTTCACCTTCCAGTTTTACTCTCAATACCAAATCGTTCTTCTCTATCTGGAGGTTGATATCTACGATATCTTGTACTCGGCTACAAAGTTCATCTTCTATTTTTCTTTTTACAAGTCTTAGTAACGAGTATTTCACTATTTCATCGTCTTCCAAACGCATTACGAAATTTTTAATTAGCAGCAGCCGAAACTCTTCAGAATATTTGATCAGACCTCTGTTTACTAACTCCTTCTTAAGATTATTTGTAATTTCTGCTAAAATCATTTTTGAGAGAGTCGAATTTATATCGCATTCCAAGCAGTCATCTTTGAACTTTTTAGTTTTCATGATTTTTATGCCACGATTTTTTCCGACCATCAGGAGTAGTGGTTCCAATTTTCTCTTCCTCAACCCGTTTTTCCAAAACAAAACCCAATTTTTTAAGCTCGAAATAGGCAAATGCTGATCTAATACATATATAGTTTTATTAAGCTTCACTGCTGTTGCAACATGCCTAGGTATTTCGATAAAGTAAAGCTCACAACTTGGGTAGAGATTTAAAAGCAAAGCCATCGTTAGTTTAGCGTAATCTCTGCAGACTGAGAGCCGATATCCCAATATTTTTTCTATTGGAAGACTGAGCGTGAAAATATCGTTGATTAATGTTTCTGGAATCACTTCCTTCATGTTCTTGTATTTAATCACAAGATAAATAATTATTGAAAGAGAAGCTCCAGTAAGCAAATATAAAGCAATAATAAATCTCAGAAAGTTAGAGTACACAGACAATTTTTCTAGCGATAACGTAATTACAGCAAATATTGTAAGACATGCAAGGGAAATTGATGTTAAGGTGACTAAGACATATAGATGTGTTCCGCTTAATGCGAGTCCTAAAATTAGAGGTAGAATAATTACGACCAGAAAGATATGGTTCGCTCCTGAAAACAGCAAGACCACAGATACAAAAAAAATCACTATCCCTGTAACAATAGTGTAGATAAACAATCGATCATCCCAAAATCTCAGATTTCTATCTTCCCATTCAAGGATATTGGTCAAGGTTTCTGCGTCGTTTTTTCCTTTCAACCTTTTCGCCAAATACTTAACTTCACTATTCTCGACCTCTTCCTTTTTTGGCAAAAATTGGATGTAGCTTATCTTCATTTTTCGTCCTCCTTTATCATCTCCATTTGCTTTCGAGAGTCATGCTCTCTAAACGAAATAATTAGTTGGTCTGTGTTGTAATAGAAATCTTCCTCTCTTTTCATTTTCCAGACAAGCAAGCGAGCAACTTGGGAATCGTCCTCAAACAAGAAGGCGGAGTCAGATCTGTTGTTTTTCTTCAGAGCGTCTAGAACTATCTTAACAACGTTATCGACATCTTGGTGCCTGAATCTATATTCATTCATTTTTACAACAATAGCCAAATCCATCGGGTTCTTTCTAAATTTTTCAAATCCCGGATTCTCCATCCACCGCTCCAGATTGACTTTGATACTTTTAGTAGTCTCTTTTTTGTCTACCTTTTTCCCGCTTTTTATCGTTATTAAATCTGAACACATTCCAACTGAATCTTTCAACTTCCAAATAGAACCTTTCGTTATTCTGCCCGTCTGAGCGCTTTGGAAGGCCTTTGCAGGAAACTTGATTTTTTGGCATGCTCCCTTTGTTATTCTCTCTTTCATACATGCTCCCCATCTATAAACTCGAACGAAACAGCATGATGGAACAAGGATACTTGATGCCGTCTTAACAACCCTAAAAAGCTAGAAAAGTGATCATAGCTAAACATTCTCAGGCCTCCCCAGTTCGAGTCGTTTCTGAGTCGTTCCCGATATCTGTGGAGTTTCAGCCAAAGTATAGTGCGTGGCTCTCCCTGTTTTTCCACATCTGATCAAAAGTTCTGACTCTACAAGAGCCAATAGCTCCCTGGCAGCTGTTTGACGAGAAACTTGATTGACTTTTTGGTACTCCCTGTTCGTTATTCTCCCCCTCTCCTTCACGTACATCACCGCCCTGATCTGCCTCTCTTTGAGTCCCAGCCCCCTCAGATACTCCTCCGTGTAAACGTCCTTCCTGAAGATCACGCAGAAACCACCGGTGGTCTCCTCAGATACCCAGAACGATTGTCCGATAAATGTCCGAAATATGTCCGATAACTGTCCATGCTCCAATAATCGTGAACCTAATCGTGAACCTAATCGTGAACCAACTTTAAACCAGTACATATCTTATGCTCCTCCCCTTCCCCATCTTTTTTATCACCTGGAGTTTCAGCAGCTTGGAGAGCTCGTCTACCGCCGCTCTGTTGGAAATGCCAAACATTTTCCTGATCTCCCTGTTGGTGATATGCCCCCTTTCCATGATCCACTCCACAATCTTCATCTGCCTCTCGGTCAAAGCGACCTGCCCCCTCTCCTTCAGAACCCTAATCTCCCTGCTCAGGCCCAAGA
>QNUZ01000166.1 GCA_004347865.1 Archaeoglobi archaeon
CTTGCCCATCATGAAGCTTGCGACGGGGTCCTCCTTGCCCCTCAAGACATCACACCAGAACTTCGAGGTTGCAATTATGGTAAAAGTTGGCTTTTCGGCCTTTCCTTCTTTGAATTCGCAAGTCCCGTCCTCCTTGTATACCACATAGAAGAACTCATTGTTGTCGATCTGGTATTGTACCACAGCTTTCCAGCCCTTCAGAGCTGCCTGGACATCTTTGTCCTGATTCTGTATATCGCACATTTTCTTAACCAAATCTTTTGCCTCACTCATGCAATCACCAATTCCAGTCGATTAATTGAAGAATATAAGCCTTTTGGTTTTTATTCGGGATAATTTAGAATCAAAAACTAACAAAAAATATAAAAAGTTTAATGGTGTACTATTCCTCTGAATCGCCCGCAACAAGCTCTTTCAACTCAGTCGACGGAATCCTTTTTCTGGTAAAAATATCCTTAACCAAAATTATGTCTCCCACTGCTCTCACAATTCTATATGGAATGACAACACCCCTAGACGTAGATTCGATTAATGCCTTGTTGTATTCAACAACAACTATTCCACTTATTGTGTTTGAATCACTTTCAATGATAACGTCCTCAACTTTGCCGACATATCGGCCCTCATCGGTGAAGATTCTCATTCCGAAAAGCGTAGTTATTTCCCCGCTCATAGCCATGGATGGATTTCCATCATCCAATATATTAATCTTTTCATCGAAAGACGAACTATCCCAAAAGAACTACTGGATCATGCAGGGCCCGGAGCGGGATTTGAACCCGCCTCCTGGGATCCACAGTCCCAGAGGATAGCCGCTACCCCATCCGGGCCATAGTTATTTGTGTTATTCTATCGCTGGTGAGCTGCTCCACGACTGAAGCCGGGAGCTTCCGGCGTTAAGGGAGAGCTTTACGCCCCTCCCCTCATCTGCCGGTTCGGGGGCTCACAGCTCCCCCATCCCATGCCTCTCGTTAAGGCATGGGCTACATTTATGCATGCGTTCAGGTCTCTGCTGTAGATCAGCCCGCATTTCGGGCATCTGAACTCCCTTCCTTTGACTTGGGCAACATGCCCGCATCTATGGTAGAATTGGGAGAGCACTATTTAAGCTTTGCCCGCCCATCCCGGAGCCAAAGCTCTGGGTTTTCTGGGCACCTATTTCTTATAAGCTTTTCCATCATCCCCGCTCTAAAGGGCAGGGCTTTCGGTTGTAAGGCTCTAGGATTTTAAATCTTTTTGCCGTTGCGAATCCAAAACTCTCAATCTAAAATCTTATATATTTTGGAAACAATTTGTTTTGTGCTTAAGAAAATGCTCAAGGAAATACTCAGTTCTGAATTGGACAAAGAGGTAACGGCCGCCGTTTTGGTCCCTATTTTGGATTGCAGAGTGCCAAAAATCCTGATGATAAAACGGGGGGAGAGTCTAGCCAGAAATGCCGGTCACATTGCATTTCCTGGAGGGATGAGGGAGGAGGGCGAAGACGTTGTAGAAACTGCCCTGAGAGAATTTGAAGAAGAGCTCGGAGTTGACAGAAAGAAAATTGATGTGATTGGATTTTTGAAGGCCAGAGAAGTCAGAGAGTACAAAATTCCCTTGTGCCCTGTTGTAGGGATAACAAACGAGGTCGACTTCAGACCCGATGCAAAAGAAGTAGGCAAGATCCTTGTTGATAGCCTCGAAAAAGTTTTGAGATCTAGGAGAATTGCGGACTGGGGCCCAAACTTTGAATGCGCCCGAGAGCTTGTTTGGGGTGCATCCAGTAGGGTTTTGGATGACCTCTATATGAGAATCGTTTTAAAATACGGATCTATTGATAACTTCTTCAGCAGATTGAGGGAGGGATATGGATCCAGATAGCATAAGAAAGGCCATAAATTTTGAGGAATTCATTGAGAAGGTAAGACCAATTGTCGAAGACGTTCGCCTGAACGGTGACGAGGCCGTGCTCAAGTACGAGAGACTTTTTGATAACGTTGAGTTGCACAGACTGAGAGTCAAAAAGAAAGAAATAGATTCGGCCTACGAAGCGGTCGATGATGAACTGATCGACGCTCTTGAGCTCGCCAGAGAAAATATTGAGCGGTTTCATATTCTTACGACCGTAGAGAGGGAGATCAAGATTCAATTCGAAGACTGCTTTATGGGTAAAATTTACAAACCTTTAGAAAGGGTTGGAGCCTACATTCCGGGCGGAAGGGCAAGTTATCCGTCCACAGCTTTGATGACTGGTATACCAGCAAACATAGCTGGCGTGGAGAAGATCATAGCCTGTACGCCTCCGGACAGCAATGGGAAGGTGAATCCGCTTACCTTGGTTGCGTGCGATATTGCAGGATTCGACGAGATCTATTCTGTCGGAGGTGCTCAGGCCATAGCAGCCATGGCCTACGGGACGGAGAGCATTCCAAAGGTCCAGAAGATCGTTGGTCCCGGAAACGCATACGTTACCGCGGCTAAATTAATAGTCTCCAAGGACGTTGCAATCGACATGCCTGCAGGCCCTTCGGAGATCCTTATAATCGCGGATGACTCGGCAAACGCTGAATTCATTGCCTACGATTGTCTTGCCCAGCTAGAACACGACCCCTTAGCTGTCGCGGTCGTGTTGACGACTTCAGAAAAGATAGCGAACGAAGTTAAAAGGATAGTTTATGAAAAGATTGCTGAACCCAACCTAGCTTTGAAAATAGTAAAGGACGTGGATGAGGCAATTAAGATATCGAACGAATTTGCTCCCGAACATCTATCGATTTTCTGCCGAAATGCGGAAAAATATCTTGCAAAGGTAAAAAATGCGGGAAGTGTTTTTTTGGGCGACTTTTCAGGTGTTGCCATGGGCGACTACGCTGCAGGAACGAACCACGTACTCCCCACACTGGGCTACGCAAAGATATACGGTGGGCTTACCGTCGAAAGTTTCATGAAATCGATAACCTTCCAGCAATTAACTCCAGAAACAATCAAGAGATTGGGAAATGCTGTAGTTAAGCTTGCAGAAGCAGAGGGACTTAAATACCATGCAGAAAGTATAAAAATAAGGCTCAATTATTCAAAGAAATCGTAAACAGCCTTTTCAAGCTTGCCTTCCTCAGTAAGCTCTTTTTCTTTTTGCACTTCTCGTTCGAGCTTCTCTAAAGCGACGTGCACGGCATACTCTACACCCCAGCTCTCTCCGGTTGCTATGAAAAGCCCTTTTTCGCTCCAGATCTTAATCTTCGCAGTTATCAGCGGAAGACCTCTAAAGTGAACTTTCTGCTTTTTCAGATAAATATAAACGTACACCTCGCCTAGAAACTCCTTGTATTTCCTCATGAACCTCTCAATGTCTTTCAGAATCTCATCTCTTTCAAATTCGTCTGTAGATATATTCTGTACTACGAACTGAACACTCAGTTCTTTCTTTTCCTGTGATTTCAGGAAAAACTCCAAAATGTCCCTTTTCATCAGAATGCCTTCCGGAATTCCATCTCTCTCTACAACGACGCTTGAAATTCTATTCTCTGCCATCAGCTCCAGCACTTCTGAAACGCTGTCGTTTGCCTTTGCACATATTGGGGGAGTGCTCATAACACTTTCAACCATAATCGAGAGGGTCTGTTCCTTTTCACCGCTGAAATCCCCCATTCTTGCCCTCTTTCTTGGTGCTATTACCCTGTCTATTACATCCTTCCCTGTGAGTACACCGATAACCTTGCCCCTTTCATCTACCACGATTACTCTGTCAACCCCGTGCTTTTTCATCAAAGCGAGGGCTTTTGCAACAGTATCGAACCTCTTAACCGTCAAAAAATCTTCATTCATCAGATCTCTGACCTTAACACCTTTAAACCTGTCTTTTATGAACCTGATAAAGTCATTTATGTATATCACTGCATGCTTGCCGTCTTCTGAGACGACCACGAAGGGGGTCATGTCCTCCACAAATCTCCTTGCAACCCTCTCCGGCGTCAGTTCGGATATCGGAATCGTTCCGGTTCTCACTAGCAGAGACCTCACCTTTGTTTCGTGAGGATTCTTCAGAGCTCTCCCCCTCACCAGATCCTTCTCTCTGACGACTCCCAAGATCTTTCCATTTTCTTCAAGTAGGATCGCATGTGCCCTGTCCTTTCCCAACTTCTCAATGATCGGGAAAAGCTTCGAAATCGTTTCCTCAGCATTTATCACGTAGTAATCCTCTCTGAGCAAGTCTTTCAACTCCTCCATATCAATCACCCATTTTTATGGCGTACATGGCTGACCTCCTCCCCACCCTAAAGGCTAGGGTCCCCGCTAGTGCGGGGAGGTTTGGGATTACATCCCCTTTGGGTTCAATCCCGGGCCGGGCCTCCGGCCCATTACCCCTATCCCTCTCGGGACTCGGGGTTATGAGTATGTTGTATGCTCCTACTAGGTCCGCATTAAATACTTTATTCAGTCTTGTGCATTTGAATAGTCCACGTTTGACTCTACTGCCACATCTCTCGCCACGAATCGGGCACCTGGATGACGTATATGCCTCGCCTACGTAGACTGCCGTTATCCCGTGTTCCTCTGCAACCTCATAAATTCTCCTCAGCAGGTAGCCGTATGTCCATACGTGGACGTTGTTGAAGTCTCCATTCTCCTGTGCAATGTTCTTGGGGTAGCCGACCTTAACGACTGAGACTCCC
>QNUZ01000167.1 GCA_004347865.1 Archaeoglobi archaeon
AAAAAGGGCGACATCGTTGTTGGGAGAGTTGTTGATCTTAGGAACAGCTTTGCTATGGTGGAAATAGCCAGAAAGAAGGGCGAGGAAAGGGAACTGGCACATACAGGGCTTGCTTTGCTTCACGTTTCGAACGTAGGGGAGAGGGTTGGAAACATAGGCGATGCGATAAGCTACTTCGACATCGTTAGGGCCAGAGTTCTTGACAGTTCCCCTAGGATCTCGATAAGGGAACCGGAAATGGGCGTGCTTAAGGCTTTTTGCAGTTCCTGCAAATCCGAGCTGATTTTGGAGGGAGGAAAGCTTAAATGCCCTAACTGCGGGAAAGAAGAGAAAAGGAAAATTTCGAAATCTTATGGAAAGGGTGAATGGTGATGCTGAAGATAGTTGAACTGGGGAAGAACTACGTTAAGCTGATCGTAAAGGGAGAGGATCACACGTACTTGAATCTGCTCCAGCATTACCTCTCTCAAGACAGCAGAACCGTGCTCGTTAGGTACAACATACCCCATCCTCTGGTTGGGGAGCCCGAACTTTATCTCAGAACGGACGGTACAAATCCTCTGGAATTGCTGAAAAAGGCTAATGAAAACATAGTTGCGGTTTGCGATGATCTTTTAAGTCAGATTCAGCCGTAAGCAATTGCGGAACCCTCGGCAATTAACTCATTTCCCCTTAAAACCCTGAGTCTGTAAAAACCCAGCTTTTTCCCCTTAACCTTTTCAGCTTCAGCCACAAGCGTGTCTCCCTTGTTTGCCGGAGCGTAGAAGTTAATGGAAATGTTCACGGCAACCCTCTTCGTGTCGGTGTTTGCTGAGATTGCGAACGCGAAATCGGCTAACGCCATTATGAATCCGCCGTGGGCAACATTGTACATATTCAGAAACTCTTCCTTTACTGTACCCCTCACTCTGGCATAGCCCTCTCTCAACTCCTCGATCTCGCAGCCAAGGAACTTTCGAAAGGAGTCCGAAAGCAGATGCTCCATGATCAATATTAGGCGATTTTTAAAGTTAATTGTAGCTCAGAAACCTTTATTAAGAGACCTCAATTTTAATATCAGGGGGCCGTGGGGTAGCCTGGTATATCCTTTTGGCTTTGGGAGCCAGAGACCCGAGTTCAAATCTCGGCGGCCCCATTTTTTCATTGGCAAAAATAAAATTCAGGTTGTTGAAGAATTCTATTTGACTTGCATTTTTCTGAAAACGACGTAAACGCTTAAAATGCCTGAAATGGCTGTTGAGACTTCAAAACCGGGGATCATGTTTATTTTTTCATTCCTCGCCGTTTCTGAAGTGATGGTTGTTGTGCTTGCCGGAACAAGAGCAACAGTTTTTTGAGGTTGCGGAGTTGTGGGGGCGCCCCCCTCATTCCTGATGGAGATTGTTGTTACGTAGGAGGCGTTAGCTTCTGGAATCTCGGCTTTAACCTCAGCATCACCTGAAGAGATGGCTCTTATCTTTGCAGTAGCTTCTCCATGCATGTCCGTCTTGTTCTCAAAACTTAAAAATTCGATCACTGAGCTATTTAAGCTCCAGAGGACTTCCAAATCTTTTGCAGGTTCCCCAAAACTGTCCTTAACTCTAACGGTTATCTCGAGGTTCTCATTAACAGTAATTGAAGCCTTTATCGGTTCTATCTCCACAAAGTACTCTCTTCTGAGTTCTTCGGCTGGAGTGGTTGGGATATCTGTTGGCGTTGAAGGAATGTTTGTTGGGGGATTGACAGGCGAAGGTGTTGGAACCGCCCCACTTATTATTTTGACTTTTAGCAGCTTTGAGTCAACCTGAGCAGTCATCTCTCCTTCCGGTAGAAAAGAGGTGTCGTACTTTATGCTGAACTTTCCACTTTCATCTAACGTTACCTTGGAGGTTGCAATGGATTCTATGTTAACGTTGTCCCCATTTGAGACTCCGTAAAACTTAACGTCGTACTTTCCGGATGGTACCTCTGCTCTCACCACTGCAACACCGTTTTTGGCCTCGGAATTCAGAGTCTTTTTGAAAATCCACAATTTTGCCTCAACAGTCAAATTCTTAACGGGATAGGCCCTAACTTCGAAGCTCGATGAAATTGGGATTGGAAATTTGTCTTGAGAAAAAGAATACCAGCCCCCAGATGATTTCAGTGTGAATCGGTACTGGATGGATACCGATACCTCTTCCGATGGACTACCTGAGATCTGAATTTCTATTATCTCTCCCCTGACAACGTAGTAGGTGTCTCCGATTAACTTGGAGTTCGTGGAGATTTCCAGCCCGCTTGCGAGTCCGATGAACAGAAATAGTAGAAAGAAGGTTAATTGCTTCATCATTTTGTCTTCCACACCATATAGGCTACTACCAGAAGTATTGCCCCGATTGCAATCAGCAGAAATACTGCTAAGTAAACCTCGAAGCTAATTGGAGTTGGTGGTGATGGAGTTGCCGGAGTCGTTTTGACAGGTCCCGGAGTTTTTTCCGGTGTCTCAACTGGAGTCGGTGGCAAGAATGAAATGATTCCGGCAAAATACGAGAATCCCGGAACTCTTGCCTTGTAGTAATTGTACTTTCCATCAGTGTATAGGAATGTCGTATCGCATTTTATCCAGTTCTCTCCGTCAAATCTGTGGAGAACCACGAGAACCCCGTCCGGATCGAACTTTTTTTCCTTGATAATATCTCTCTCGACTCCGTATACTATATATCCCGCGATTTCGGTCGGAACGCTGGAGGTCAGATCTATTGAGAACATCAGAACCACTATTCCAAATGGTTTCGGTATTGGGGGCATCTCCTTCAGTTTTTCTACTCGGAACCTTATTGTTGTGTCATCCTTCGAGATGAAGGTTATGGAGACTATATTCGTCTCCCAGAACGCGCTTTGGGGCAGAATGAATTCGGTCTCCTTATTGGCCTTTAGCTTGATGTAGTCGCTCATGTAGATGGGCACTCCCGGGATCACTCCGCCCCCTCCGCCCCCTCCCCCGCCACCGACTATCGGCGGTATGGCTGGAGCGGTTGGAATTGGAACTAGGGGTACGTTTAACACCCGCGATTCACCTGAAGATAGCGTTAAGGTCGTTGTATAATTCTGGTATCCGCTTTTGGTAATCCTTATCTCGTATGTTCCGGGATCAAGCTGGACAGTAAGGTTCGTTTTTCCAACGTAGCTTCCATTAATGTAGACATCGGCCTCCGGTGGGCTCGAGTTGATCAGAATCGTTGCCTTGGCCAGTATATTCACGCTAAGGCATCCGAAGTACCTCGGTTCCAAGTTATCTCCAAATGCAAAAATGTAGAGGATGTAGCTGCCGGTTTCTAGGTTCTTAGTGCTTATGTTCTGAAACTTTTCGCTGTTGTTAAAAACGGCCCTGACCATTTTTCCGGGAGCATAGAAGTTAACGTTTTTATCCATGATCTTTATTTCCTCCAGTTTCTCAGCTCCGTAGCTCAGATTTACGTTGAAGGATTCGGAGAGCTTCTTTGTTAGATCCATTCTTACGCTTGCATCGTACTGAACGTTCTTGACAAGAACTGCAAAAGATGCGTTGAATTCCTCTCTGAACCTGATTGAAAGATCCTTTCCACTTACAACATCGCTTACTGTTGGTTTGTTGCTGGAGGAGGTTCCGTTTAGAACGACAAACGGGACAAGGAGCTTTAATATCGGATTTCCGTAATCATTAACGCCCAAAACAATTAGAGAGTAATAACCCGGCTGCATCTCTCTGAGATCCTCTGGGAGACCGCATGTGATGGAGGAGTTGCTAATTCGGAAACTGCTCAGATAAATCGAGTTCATTTTGATTGTTTGAACAATATTTGATCCCAGATTAAATCCACAGTTGTCTTCGACGTCGAATCTCTTAGCGGTAGCATTGTATTCAACCCTCGCCCAGCCAGTATCGTTGAAAGCGTAACCGTATTCGATTGTTTGCAGTAGGCTGTCAAATGTAACTCCTTGCAACGAATCGGGATAGTTGGAAATGTAGTTCTCGATCTTATCGTTTTTCAGCTTTATGACTATGGGAAGCCCATTGGAGATGAGAGATATCCGTAAATCGAGCCCCTTACCCTTATCGTAGACAGCGAAAGTATTTGCGAAATTCCGAAGGGTTTCATTCGTTCTGGATGTGCTGTATATCGCGTAGTGTGCCTTGCTTCCGGGAATTAGTTCCCTTTCAATTTTCGCTATGTCAGGGAGCCTAACGGTTGAGGCATTGTAAAATTCGTAACTTGCTATTGAGGTATTGTAGAAGTCCCAGAAATGTATTTCCGTGACGTTTAGGCCGGCAAAATTTTGTTGGTTGTCCCTGACGGCATAAATGAAGTCGCTGTTGTTCGCCTCGCAAATTGAGATTAGAGATATCAACACAATCAGTGAGTAAAGGGTCACATTTCTCATCATCTATCCCCTCCCTTTTTTCTAAGTAGACCTATGTGAGCTACTCCACGACTGAAGTCGGGAGCTTCCGGCGTTAAGGGATGCTTTACGCCCCTCCCCTCATCTGCCGGTTCGGGGGGCTCACAGCTCCCCCATCCCGCAGATCTCATTAACCTGCGGGCTATGTTTATGCATGCG
>QNUZ01000168.1 GCA_004347865.1 Archaeoglobi archaeon
GCGACCCCCTCGAGGGTGAATGTTTGGCCTTTCGTGTTCATCGCAATCACCACACGTGAATCACTATCTTTGCCGCCGCTTTTCCCGCTATTAGGGCAACTGAATCTGAGAGGTCCAAAGTCGCATCGATATTCTTAACACCGAAGCTCACTAACACCTTATCCCCGATTCTAAACCCCCTCTCCTTCAGCATCCTGTTGATTGTTTGCGTAAGATCGTAGGACTTCCCTTCAACAAGATTATCACTAAAAACAGGATTATCGCTTATGTGAGGCCCAAAATCGACCTCTATCTTACCTGGGTCAGCGTTACAAGAAGGGATGCTACCGGTCAAATAGTTGAAACAGATACCCAACCACCACGGTTGTGCTGGTCCTGCTTGACCGTAAACGTTTACTCTAAACAATTTGATTGGATATGTTAGCTCACACTGGACGTCACCCTCGATATCTATACACTCTTTTGGAAAATTTCTAGGAAGGTTACGAGGATTCATATCCTGTATTATGAGATCGTAGTACGGATCGATCCACACGAACCTCTCATACCTTGAAACGTATGCAGAAGACGGAATTGGCTTTCCGGCCTGCAGAACTACTTCTCCTGTTCTGTTTTTGACCAAAAAGGGACTGTAAGGAGTTGAATCCAGCGACTCAAGTGAGACGTTGAAATCGTATTCCCTGTCAAAAGTTTTCAGCCCGAGCACATCCCTCACCAGATCGTAGTTGCTCTTTGCCAGATTGTTGAACGCCCTGATTTTTTCGTAGGAAAGATAATCCGCCTTCCCCTTGGCTAGGCCGGGGAAGAAGTAGAAGTCCGGTTTACCCCACTGGTCGGACTTTTCGTGCCAGTTTGTGCCGTTTCCGCTTGAATTTCTCCAGTAACCGTCCATCTCGGCCAGAACTACTCCAAGACGGTATGCCTCATGCATCAAACCTATCTCGTTTCTAACGTCGGCAAAGACTCCGGGGAGAAAGCTGGCTATGAACATGAAGGTGAACAGAAATATCGACAATCCTATGAGCAGATCCAGGCTAAGCTTTCCACCCTCCATCATTCTAATAATGTCAATGGTGGATATAAACGTTTTGGTTTTACAATTATTATAATGACATTGATCAGGAAAATGGTTAAATCTCCTTCTGGCAAATTATAGCCATGGAAATGCTCAGACTGGAGTTCGATCTCCAGCATCATCTCGTTCTTTCAAGAAAGAACCCAAACGACCACGCGCTGATCAGGCTGATACTCTCAACACTGGCGACTTCCAAGGAGATAGCGAATCTAACCAAAAAAGACTTGAAGCGGAAAGGAAAGGCGTACTCAATCCAGCTTTTCGGGGAAAAAAGGAGGATTTCTCCACTGGATGAGCAGACGTTTAATCTGATAAACAGCATAGAAGGAGAGAAACCTTTCAACCTGAAAGAAGGGGAGATAGACGAAATCGTCTCGAGATATTCACCAAAGGACAGAAAATACACTGCAAAAAGTTTAAGAAAGGCAATGATAGCTTTCCTAAACGATTCCTCTCTCTTCGGGATCCAGATCGAAAGTCTGAGCTCCAAAGAACTCGAGGATTTCATGAATGACTTCAATCCCCTCTTCTCCGGCGTCTGGCTCGACGAAGAAGGACTGAGAGATTTCGTCTTAAACTACTCTACCCTGAACAACATTACAGATCCTCGAAAGATTGCGGAAGAGACGGGTATAGAGGAGAGCTTTGTCGTTTCTGCACTGAAGAGCGAGAAAAGCATTTTCTCGCTTGCCAAAAAATTCGACAGCGAAAGATTTATTTTTTGATAACCAATAGTTCTGTGGATGTTATTGGCTTTGTGCTGGGTGAAAGTTCAATTTCGGAATTCAGCTTCGCCGTTGATCCCTCCAATGTTCCCAAGTTTGGTGAATACGTCGTAGCCGAGAACAGAGACGGGAAAGAAGTTCTGGGAATTGTGAGAAATGTGATAAATTTTAACAGACTGCTTGAGAATCCGCTGAGCTTCGAATACGCACTGAAGAACGTTAAAATGTCCAAAAAGATTCTTGAAAAGAACGAAGTTGTTGTTGCAAACGCCAAGATAATCGGAATTGCTGAAAATGGTGAGATAATCCCAAACAGAGTCCCGGTAAAACCGAATTCGGCCGTAAGGCTTGCAGGAAATGAAATCCTGCAGAAAATTTTCGAAAATTCTGCCGGAATAGAGCTCGGAAATCTGATAGCAAGGAGGGACATAAAGGTAACGCTGGACCTGAACCAGCTCGTTCTGAGGCATTTTGCTATCCTCTCGGTAACGGGAGGGGGAAAGTCGAATGCTGTCTGCGTTATAGCCGACGAAATTGTCCGGAAGTTCAAGGGGACCGTGATACTAATAGACCCGCACGGAGAGTACGCAGGTTTCGTTTTCGAAGACGGAAGAGAGACCGGAAAGAACGTGATACCTGCTGGAATTCGCCCGGAAAGGCTTGAACCCTGGGAATTCTGCTCGCTGGTAGGAATCGACCGGGACTCGTCCGTTCAGAGAATGCATCTTGAAAGAATATTCACAACTGTGAAGCGCGAAAATCTGAGCGGTGCAGAGTTCATGCGGAGGGTTCTTGAGGTTGCGGAGGACTGGATCAACTCCCGGTGGGAGGTTGAATACGTCGATTCCACCGGCACCCTCAGGAGGACCAGAATATCGAGAGACGACCTGAACCCCCTTTACAGGGTTAAGGAGTACGTTGCAACCTTCATGCGCCGCTACGAAGAGCTGCTTACGCAGAGGGATATGCTTGCAAATCTTAGAGAGGGTTATCTGAACATAATCAACCTCAGCGGCTTCGACGAGGAGCAGATGAGGGTCGTAGTCGCGTATCTGCTGAGAAATCTCCTCATCGGGCGGATCAGTCATGTCAGGAACAGGAACCGGGAATACTGGGAAAGAGCATGCCCGGCAGTTAGAAGGCCGCTACTCGTTATCTTCGAGGAAGCGCACATCTTCGCCAACAAGGGAGACGTGTCACTCTGGATGGGCAGAATCGCAAGAGAGGGCAGAAAGTTCGGAATAGGATTCGGAATCGTGTCCCAGAGACCCAAAAGAATCAGCGAGGACATACTCAGCCAGTGCAATACGAAGATCGTGCTCCGCATCGTCGAACCGAATGACCAGAGATACGTCCAGCAGGCAAGCGAACAGATCAGCGAGGATTTGCTCTCCGATATAGCCTCCCTGGGCATAGGCGAGGCCGTAGTTGTCGGTCCTGCGGTTAAAATTCCTGCCGCTGTTAAGATAAGAAGGTTCCGGGGACACTACGGGGGGAGAGACATAGACGTTCTTTCGGAATGGAGATCTGAAGCCCAGAAGGGCTCGCTTGAGGACCTTCTATGAAGTTCGCACACTTTGCCGACCTGCATTTAGGATACGAGCAGTACAATCAGCCCTGGAGGGCGGAGGATTTCGCCTCCGCCTTCAGGAGGGCTGCAGAACTCGCAATTGCGGAGGACATCGAATTCGCCATAATTGCCGGCGACCTGTTTCACAGAAGCGTTCCGAGCCCGAAAACGCTGAACGATGCAATAGAGGTTCTGAAGCTCTTTAAGGCCAAGAACATTCCCGTTTTCGCAGTTGAGGGCAATCACGACAAGAGCATAAGAGAGATGTCGGCCTATCATCTGCTCGAGAGCCTGGGGCTTCTTAACGTGCTCGGACTGAGGCGCGAAAGGGTTGAGGGGGATTTCGTAACAAGCGTCCGGGCTGAAAATCTGTACATCACAAAGGGTGTTTTTAAGGATGTAGAGATAATAGGCGACAGACACCGCACGAAATGGCAGCTGGAGAAGATTCTTCCTTTCCTGAAACCCGATGGAAAGGCCATAATGGTCCTGCATCAGACCGTGAAGGAGGCTGTTGACATAGACATGGACATTGCCTGGGATCTCACGATCGCCCAGCTTCCGCCGGCGGAATACTATGCAATGGGTCACGTGCACATCCGCAGGGATTTAAAGGTCGGAAACGCCTTTCTGGCATATCCGGGATCAATAGAACGCTACGACGCCCGCGAAGCTTCGCACTTCATTCACTACGGCGAAACCATGGAGCTGAGGGAGGGGGAAAAGAAGGGCTTTTACATCGTAGAAGACTTCAGGCCAAGATTCGTGGCTGTGGAGACAAGAGACCTCTACAACATCTCCGTCGATGGAGAGAAAATGGAGGAGGTCGAAAACAAGTTCCTTTTAGCTCTTGAGGGCGTTAAGAGCTCTGGAATAGTAATTGCAAAGCTATTCTGCAGTGAAAATCTGGACTCGAAGAAGCTCAGCGATTATGCGCTGAAAAAAGCCAAGTACGCAGAGGTAAGCTTCAAAAGAAAGGATGTCGAGATGATACCGGTGGAGGCCAAACCTGAAAAGGAATTTTTCTCGGATCTCGAGCTCAAATTGCTGGAAATTCTGAGGGAGGACGAGGAGCCAAACATAAAAGCCGCACTTGATATGATACTCGAACACTACGGAGTTTCAA
>QNUZ01000169.1 GCA_004347865.1 Archaeoglobi archaeon
GGTCGGGTTTATGCAGTTTGCATGGAAATGCTGCACAGCACCTTCGGTCTGATAGCGGAAACAGCGTATGTGGCAAAATTGCTTCACCCAGAAGAATTCTCAGCTCTTGAGCCTCACGAGCTTCACAGGAAATACATTGAGAGCCTGGGAATGGAATTCAGCGGTGTCTGGATTTACCCCGAACTGCAGGCTGAGCGGGAGAATAAAAATGAGAGGCTAGCTCCTGGTTTTGAAGCAATCCTCGCAATGCTGGCAGTTGCAATAATCCTTGCATTGAGGAAGGAGAAAACATGATCGCATATAAGACTGCTTTGTTTAAATTTCCACTCTACACTTTCATAGTTCTCCTTCCGTTCATAATTGCGGTAATCTCTGCAGGCATAGGCTACCTCAGAATTCCGCCGGAGGAGGTTGCCGGATCGATTTTTAGACAGATACAGGCGGCTTTCTTAGGCTATTGCGAAGGAATGACAACTACAGATGTTGTAATCATCCAAATAAGGCTACCAAGAATAATCCTAGCTGGAATCGTCGGCTGCAGCCTTGCTGTATGTGGTGCTGTTCTTCAAAGCCTCTTTCGCAATCCGCTGGTTGAGCCCTACATTCTTGGAATCTCCAGCGGCGCCGCATTTGGAGCGGCACTGGCCATAGGCTTTGGAATGCTTGGCGGCTCTGTGCAGCTTCTCGCATTCCTTTTCGGAATGATCTCGGTCTTTCTTGCATACACCATGGCCAAAACAGGCGGAGAAGTGCCAGTGGTGAATCTCGTGCTTGCGGGAATAATAGTCTCTGCTCTTTTCACAGCGCTCACATCCTTGGTGAAATTCTTCGTCGATCCTCATCAGCTCGCTGGAATCGTTTACTGGATAATGGGAAGCTTTTCCTATGCGAGCTGGAGCAGTCTTGCGCTGATAACGCCGCCAGTAATGGTCTGCCTTCTGCTGATCACTGCCATGAGCTGGAGACTCAATGTCCTTTCACTCAGCGACGAGGAGGCAAAAGCTCTGGGTGTTAACGTTAACAGGGACAGATTCGTCGTTCTCAGCCTTGCAACGCTGATGACTGCCTGTGCAGTATCGGTGAGCGGAATAATCGGCTGGGTCGGGCTTCTGATTCCGCACATTGTCAGGCTTGCATTCAGCTCTGACAACCGCATTGTTATCCCTGTCTCCGCATCCCTCGGGGCTAGCTTCATGATCGCTGCCGACAACATAGCAAGAGCGGCTTTCAGCTTTGAACTGCCTATAAGCGTTCTTACCACGGTTCTTGGAGCCCCCGTCTTCATGATCCTTGTTAGAAGGAGGGCGAGGAGGGTATGGTCCTGAAGGTTGAAGGACTCCGCTTTGGATACGGAAAAGGGCTTGTTCTGGATGGTATTGAGCTCGAACTCAATAGGGGAGAAATCCTAGTTCTTCTCGGGCCAAATGGTAGCGGAAAGACGACGCTGCTCAAGTGCATAAACAGGATTCTAAGGCCTTTGGATGGTGTTGTTTTCATCGAAGGTAAGAATTATCTCGAGATGAATGAAAAGGAGATCGCGAGAGCTATAGGCTATGTCCCTCAGGACCATAAGCCCCCATTTCCCTATAGAGTTCTTGATTTTGTTCTTCTAGGCAGGTCTCCGTATCTGGGAACCTTCTCCTATCCCGGCGAGGAGGATCGAACGATTGCGCTCGAATCGCTGAGGGCTGTTGGGATTGAGCATTTCGCAGACAAAGCGTATACTGAGCTTAGCGGTGGGGAAAGACAGCTTGTTCTGCTTGCAAGGGCTCTTGCAACGAATTCAAAAATTCTTCTGCTTGACGAGCCGACCGCGCATCTCGATTTCAGGAACACGCACAGGGTTCTTGCGGCTATCAGGAGGATCGTGAAGGAGAGGAATCTCTCCGCCGTTATGACGCTTCATGATCCAAATCTGGCCTGCAGATACGCTGACAGAATTGCGCTCGTAGGAAATCGCAGGATACTGAGAGTTGGCACTCCATCCGAGATGATAACTGAGGAGCTACTTAGGCAGGTTTACGGAATCGAAGTGAGGGTTCTAAGCTTAGATGGACTAAAATTCGCTTTTGTGGAGGGGGTTCCATGAAGAAGAAAGCCGGATACGAGAAAAATGACATTTTAGCCAATCCAGCTTTTTCAGGCGTTGAAGCCGTGAAAAAGAGGAGGATTTGCAGGGAATCAGCTCACTTGCTCATCCTCTGGCACGCTAAAACGTACTATCCCGATCTTCCTCTGGATTACGAGGGGGTTGCGAGCGAATTTTTCGAAGCATACTACGGAATAAAATACGGAGGGTGAGCAAATGAGGCTTCTCTTCATAATCGGCTACGACTCGGCAGCGATTCCACTGCTCAGGGAGGTTTTGCATGAGGAGGCAGAGGAACACGGATTCGAATTCAGAGTCACGCTGGATGAGGAATGCGATGCTTACATTGATGAACTGAAAAAAAGCGATGCCGTATTTGTCTATTCAAGGAAACTGCCCGAAGAAGTTGCTGAAGTTCTGAAGAATCCCACTGCAAGGATCGTGATTTCGGTTCACCCGGAATACCCGAGCAGAATCGGCTACGATTCATATTTGAAGGCGAGAGAGCTCTGGTTCACCGCAGGCAGGGAGAATTTCTCAGCCTTAGTGCATCTCATCCTGAAGGAGCTGGGTTTTGAGGTCGAGGTTCCAAAGGTGAAAAGCGTTCCTTGGCACGGAATTTACCACCCGGATCTCGGAATTTTTGAAGAACTCGAGGATTACCTGAAAATCTACGAAAAAAGGCCTTTGGTTGGTATAATCGCATACAGAAATCACGTTCTCTTTGGCGGGGCTGAATACGTTGACGAGCTGATCGGGGAAATCGAGAAGGAAGGTCTTGGGGTGCTGACACTGTTCACGAGAAAGTACAAAGACGAGTTCTTAGACATCCCGGATGTCAGAGAGAGCATAGAAAAATTCTTCTTCATGGATGGAAGGCCCTTGGTTGATGCAGTCATAAATTTAAGCTATTTTTCCCTTTTAAAGGGGAAAATAGACGTCCTCAAGAAACTCGGGGTCCCAGTTCTTAACCCTGTGGCGTCATTTTACATGTCCATGGAAGAATGGCTTGAAAGAGACTCCATAGACTATCTAAGCCAGGTTTACAACGTGATAATGCCCGAAATCGACGGTTTAATCGAGCCCATCGCCTACTCCTTCCAGGATATCGGTGAAACGAAGCATTACAGGCCATTAAGGGCTCATGCCGAGCTGATTGCAAGAAGAGTGAAGAAATGGATCGAACTGAGAAGAAAGAGGGTTTCAGAAAGGAGAATTGCGATCATTCTGATAAATCCTCCATGCAAGAACCTCGAAGCTTCAGTAGGCGTTGGGTTCGGGTTAGACGTTCCAGAAAGTGTTGTCAGACTGCTGAAGAAGCTGAAAGACCTCGGATATTATGTTGAGAATGTGCCCGAGAGCGGAAAAGAGCTCATAAGGGCCTTTCTGAGCAGGAAGGCAATAAGCGAGTTCAGATGGACAAGTGTGGAAGAAGTAGTTTCCAAGGGCGGAGCTTTGGGATTTGTGGACTGCGAAACATACATCTCATGGCTCAGGGAGCTTCCGGAGGATGCTGTGAAAAAGCTGATCAAAGATTGGGGGGATCCCGCTGAAGTTCTCGCTAGGAGGGCTAAAAAAGAGTTTGTCGGGATGGTCTACGACGGAAAATTCGTGATTCCGGGGCTGAGATTCGGAAACGTTGTTGTTTTAACCCAGCCCAAATTCGGCTGCGCTGGTTCCGCTTGCGATGGAAGAGTCTGCAGGATCCTTCACGATCCAACCATTACACCGCCCCACCAGTGGCTCGCAGTGTATCGATGGCTGACTAGGGTCTTCAAAGCCGACGTCTTGATTCACTTCGGAACACACGGATACCTTGAATTCCGTCCTGGCAAGGGAGTCGGGCTTTCACCGAGCTGCTGGCCGGAAATAAGCATCGACGATGTCCCTCATCTCTATGTTTACGCGGTCTCGAACCCGATGGAGGGTGTTATCGCAAAAAGGCGAAGCTATGCAACGCTCGTGGACCACGTATACCCGCCAATGACCATGGCAGATGTTCTTGAAGACATAGAATCGCTTATAAACCAGTTCGCACACGCGAAAGGCCTTGGAGATCTCACAAGGGCGCAAAAGATCTGCGAGGAAATTCTCGAGAAGGCAAAGGATGCAAAAATTCCGCTAAAGGCGAATGATCCTGAAAAGGCTGTCGAAGAGCTGCACAGATACGTAACAGGTTGCAGGGAGACACAGATAGAGCTCGGGCTGCATGTATTCGGCTCTTCTGACAGGGAGAGGGCAGTTGAATATGCTGCAACGGCGATGGCAAAGGATAGCCATTACTCCGTTTCGTTGAGAAGAGTGATTGCGGAGTACCTCGGCCTGGATTATGATAGGCTCAGAGAAAAACCATTCGAAATCAACGGACTCGGAGTGACGAATCTCGAAACAGTTGAATTCCTGCAA
>QNUZ01000017.1 GCA_004347865.1 Archaeoglobi archaeon
ATCAGAGTTCTTCAGCACGGATGTGGATAAGCTGAAAAGCAAACTGAAGAGCCTTACGATCCCGCAGATCCTTAACATGACCGAATACGCCTACGCGTTCAACAGCTCTGGCTGGGCCAAAGTCAGATTCAACGAGACAACAAAGAGGATGGAAGTAATTAACAAGGAGGGCAGCTTCACTGTCGGAGGGAATTTGACCGAAACGATAAGGATTAACTCGATAAGCCTTTCAAGCTTCAGGCTTAACAACTCCTCCATATCCACCGGGCTTCCTGAAGGACTCAGGTATATGGCTCCGGGATACTACGCAGTCATTGCAGTTTCAGTCGATGGATACGGAAATCCAACCTTCAAGCTCTTCGCGCCCTTCGTTGTGATAAGCAAGAGAGCTCCAAGCTTTAGCGGTTCAGTTGCAAGGGGAGATGATCTCGCGCTGAGCTACGGCTATGAATTTAACATGTCCTTTGCGCTACTGCTTAAGAATGTAAAATACAATGCCAAAGCTGAAGTCAATCTAACAAAGGAGATCGTGAAATCCCTGAAGCTGAACCTGAGCTACGATAACAGGCAGCTGAAAGAAGTGAAGTTAATGGACATGAGCATTGGAGTCTACGCTCCCGAAGGCATGTTCAGCTACGCTTATGAAACCGACAGCAATTCCTTGAGCATCAGCACGGCAGATCTCGAGCCAGGCGAATACGTTCTATACATAGTTGCATTCGGCGACAACCTCGAGCCGTACTACTTTGGCTGCAGAACGGTCAGCATTCTTCCACCAACGCCAGCACCAACACCAACTCCTACTACTCCAACCCCAACTACCCCAAGACCTCCGCCAATCGGCGGTGGCGGAGGAGGTGGCGGCTACATCTCCGGAACCGGAGTCTACTACACAGCAAGGGAGCTCGTGAAGGCCGGAGAAAGCTATGAAATTGTGATGCCGCAGTCATTCTTCATCGAAACCGGAGTTCTCTCGATCACTGTTACGCCAAGGGAAGATACGACAGTGCAGCTGAGGGTTGAAAGGCTCAAGGAGCTGCCTCCTGGAATTCCGAGGCCGGAAGGTTTAGCAGTACTTATACTGAGCATCGAGCCGAGAACGGGCTTTGAAACGTCTCTCAGCGGGAAGATAAAGTTCGGCGTAAGCATTGAAGAAATAAAGGCTAAGGGCTTCGATCCGAATCTCGTGACGGTAATTTTAATGAGGTGGGACGGAAGCAGATGGACAGAGCTTCCAACGAAGTTCCTCAGCAGCGACGGGAAGTACAACTACTACGAAGCGGAAACGCCGAGTTTCAGCTACTTTGTCGCTGTTATAAAGCCAGTGGAAACTCCTGTGCCGACGACACCAGTCCTGACACCTACACCAACACCGACAACGCCTAAACCAACTCCTACCCCGACACCAGCTCCTGACTACACGGGAATAGCGATCGCGATTTTGGTCGTGGTTGCAGTATTAATAGCTGTGGCGTACCTGCTGAAGAGGAGATGAAACCCTATTTTTTACTTCCACTCCTCTTTCTTTTTTTCCCTTGTAGCGCAATTGAGGTATCAACGAATGCAAGGCTAATCGATGGCATATACTACGTTGTTCAGGGGGAGAGGGTTGACGTTGTCGTTTATGGGGAGCCCTTGCAGGAGGTTAGCGTTTCAGTTTACTACTGCTTCTCGGTGAATTCCACGGATGGAAGCTATCTTTACTCGCAGAGCAAGTTTCCGATACCTTTAAGCGCCGATTTTCAGGTTAGGGCTTATCCGGTTTACAACATCACTGTAGAAGCAAAGCTCTGGATTTTCACGAAGAAGCTAGAGGCGAATGCAAGGGACAGCGTTGCGGAAGTAAGGGCAAGCGTTCCGAGCGGGAGATACGATGTCAGGATCTACGGAAATTCGAAGGCTGAAGTCGTGAAAGTTGAGGCAAACGCATTTGCAAGGGTAAAGCTCGGAAGCGACGGGAGGTATTCTATAAGCTACGATACGTCAAAGCTTCCCATTGGGGAGATGAGGGTGATCGCGGACTCGAAGGAGCTGAAAGTAAAGGTTGTAAGCTCTCCGCCAGCACCAAGTAAACCGATGCCAACTTCAACACCCACATTCACTCCAACGCCTACGCCAGCTCCAGCGAAGCCGGATCTTTTGATAGCCTCGATAGACTGCAGCCCGAAGCAATTGATTGCGGGGCAGCAGGCAAGCATTAAAGTTGCAGTTAGAAACATTGGCAACGCAGACGCTACAGCTTTCAACGTTTCGTTGCTCGTAAATGAAAGCAAAATCGCTGAGCAGAGGGTTTCAGGGCTGAAGGCTGGGGAAAGCGAAATTCTGACATTTTCGTGGACACCAGCTTTTTCCGGAAATTGCACTTTAAAGGCAATTGCGGATTCAAATGGGGAAATAGATGAAAGCAGTGAAGAGAACAACGAGATGAGCTGCTTCGCAACAATCAAAGAGCCCGAAATGGAAACGGCATTCGGAACACCTGAAGCTCCGAAAGAGGAAAGGATTCCAAGGATTTACCTGAACAGAACATCGGCTTATCCCCTTGAGGAAATAGAGGTTTCGGGCAAAAACTTCTCTGGAAACGTGATTTTGAAGATATGCGGGAATGAATGCCACGAAGCCGCGAACTGCAGCTGCTTCAACGGAAGCTTTGTATGCACTCTTAAGACTCCAAAAATTGCGGGGAACTATTCATTGATAGCAGAAGACTCCTTTGGGGCAAGGGCTGAAGAGAGGATAAGGGTTGTTGAAAGGGAGAGGGGAATTCCGGGTTTTGAGGCTTTAATAGCCCTCATCGCATTAATTCTGGCATCGAGGAGGTTTAGATGATCTGCGATCACGAGGCTGCGAAGGGGAAGGTTTGGATGGAAACGGAAATCGGTGCTGCGAAGAAGCATCCATACTGCAGGAAATGCGGAACCCTGAAAAACGTTTCTTCCGACAGGGGAAGGAAGATTTCCCATTTCCTAATAGTCCTTTAAAAGCTAAGGAAGGTTTACAGGCTCACCGATGTGCAGATAAGGCTCATAGTTAAGGAGCTTGAAAGCCGCGAGGATTTCTGCGATCTATGGTGGGTGAGCTACACGGCGCAGAGAAAGGTTTTTAAGGAGATTGTTAGAAAGTATGCTGGCGTGAGCGAGGAAGTTTTTGAAAAGTTGCTCTAGCGCCCGGCAGAGACTGAGCGTTGCGATGAGGAGGGCCGGCGCTGGTCAGTTTTGACTATCTTATGAAGATTTCCGTAATCATCCCAACCCTGAACGAGGAGAAAACGATCGGGGAATGCATAAGAAAGGCGAGAAAGGCCGTTGAAGACCTTGGCTACGAATGCGAGGTAATAGTTTCCGACAGCTCAAGCGACAGAACAGCTGAGATTGCAAAATCCCTCGGGGCAAGGGTTGTTTTCCCCGACAGAAAGGGCTATGGCTATGCTTATCTCTACGCCTTTCAGCATGCTAGCGGGGATATAATTGTTATGGGGGACGGGGATGGGACATACGATTTCTCAGAGATTCCCAAGCTAGTTGAGCCAATAATAAACGGAAAGGCCGACTTCGTTATTGGGAGCAGGTTCAAGGGGAAGATTCACGACAAAGCGATGCCCTGGCTTCACAGGTACGTTGGAAACCCCTTACTCACATGGTTTGCAAACTTCTTCTTTAATGCGAAGGTTAGCGATGCGCATTCTGGGTTCAGGGCCTTTAGAAGGGATTGCCTTGGAAAAATGAAGCTGTCCTCAGCTGGGATGGAGTTCGCGACTGAAATGGTTGTCAAGGCAAGGCTTTCCGGAATCAGAATTGCCGAGGTGCCAGTTAACTACTATCCCAGGGTTTCGGAATCGAAGCTGAGGAGCTTCAGGGATGGATGGAGGCATCTGAGGTTCATGCTCCTATATTCCCCGACATACGTTTTCCTGATCCCAGGGATATTTTTGTTCATCTTCGGCTTTCTTATGAGCTGTGCGGCACTCCTAGGCATAAGGATATTCTACAATCCCGGAATACACACGCTGATCGCATCAGCCCTCTCTCTCCTCCTCGGATACCAGCTGATCCTCTTCGGCATTGCAGGGGAGATTTACAGGGAAAAGCAGGGGATTAAAAGGGGAAGAGTTGCAGGATTCTTTTTCAGAAGGATGAAGCTCGAAATCATGGCAAGCATAGGGGTTGCAATCTTTCTCCTCGGCCTAGCTTATTCAGCCTCTCTTTTTCTGAAGTGGATTGAGAGCGGCTTCAGGGAACTTCCTTTTCTTTATCAGGATTTGATTGCATTCCTACTCCTCGTCTTTGGCCTTCAGACTTTCTTTTCATCCTTCTTTATAAGCATGCTCGGTGAGTGAATGGATTTGCTCACTCATGTCTTTCTCCCTTTGATACTGCTCACAGCTATAGGAAGGCTTAAGGCAAAGTACGCTCCTCTCGTGCTTCTTTCAATCCTTCCGGATTTTGACAAGCTCTTCTTTCTGGGAATACTGCATTCCGTTACAACTGCTCCGGTTTTTGCTGCTCTCTTTTATCTTGAAAGAAAGATTAAGCATGGCTACGAAATTTCCGTGATTTCATCCTACTTCTTCTTCAGCCACCTTTTCCTCGACTTCCTTGACGGCTTCGTTCCGCTTCTTTATCCGATTTCAAAGATAGGGGTAGGGATTGTTTTCCCGGCAAAGTTATTAATTGGGAACTCATCCGTTGCTGTGGAAGATATTTTTCCTCAGCTCGTTTTCAGCGAGCTGAAGCCATCGAACTGCTACGATCTCTTTTCGGGCTTCGGATTTGCATCGATGATCTTCTTTTTCCTTATAATTGCATTCAGGAGGAAGGGATGATTTGTGAAAGCGAAGAAGAAGTTTGCTGAGAGATTTGTCGGGATAACTCCGAGGGATTTTGATGAGCTTGAAGACAGGCACAGAAAAGTCCTTGAAATCTTTTCTAGCTACCAGTTCGAGAGAATTCTCGATGTCGGTTGCGGTGACGGGAATTTTACAATGATGATTGCTAGAGCTTGCAAGGCTAGGGAAATCTACGGCATCGAGATATCGGAGAAAGGTGTTGAAATAGCAAGGAAAAATGGGATAAAATGCTATCAGCTCGATGTTGATGAGGAGGATTTTCCCTTTGAAGATAGCTTCTTCGATGCTGTCTCGGCTCTGGAATTGATAGAGCACCTCTTCGATCCGGACCACTTTTTGGACGAAGTTTACAGAGTGTTAAAGCCAGAAGGGATTTTTGTTCTGAGCACACCAAATCTGGCATCTATCTATAATAGAGTTGCTTTACTTCTTGGCTATCAGCCATTTCCGATGGGAGTGAGTGCAAAATTAAATATCGGAAGAGCATTTGAGCCAAGCTCTGAACGGGCTCAGTCTTTAGATCACGTTCGGGTCTTCACTTTGCGCTCGTTAAAAGAATTGCTAAAAATTCACAATTTCAAAATCTTAGCGGTTAAAGGATCTTGTGCTCAGTTGCCAAAAGATATGAATTTCAAATTCTTATTTAAAATTGCAGATAAACTCTTTGCAAAGCTTCCAAATTTGAGCTATAGAGTGTTGGTTTGCTGTCAAAAATAATTTCAAGGAATGCATACTATGAAAGTCTCGATAATCATTCCAACAAAGAACAACGTGGGAATTCTCGAAAAGTGCCTCAAGTCAATTGAAAATCTGGACTATCCTAAGGAAGAGCTCGAAGTCGTAATCGTCGATGGCCATTCCGAAGATGGCACCGTCGAGATTGCAAGGAAATACGGATGCAGGGTTGTTTACGAAAGCGTGGGAACGATAGGTGGCGCGAGAAATATCGGTGCTCGGAATTCTAGTGGAGAATTCATAGTCTTCACAGATGCGGACTGCGTTGCTGAGAGGGACTGGCTGAAAAACCTTCTGAGGGAATTCAGGATGAAGGTATAGCTTCAGTTGAAGGATCAAACATAACGCCGGAAGACGACTCAAAATTCGGAAAATGCTTGGAAAAACCATTTGGAGTGATTTTGAATGAGAATAGCTTATGTTTATGATGCAGTGTATCCGTGGGTGAAAGGGGGGGTGGAAAAGAGGATTTACGAACTGGGTAAGAGATTAGCGGAAAGAGGGCATGAAGTTCACTGGTACGGTGTTGGTTGGTGGTTCGATAAAAATAATAACAAAAAAGTGATCGACCTTGACGGAATAACGCTCCACAGCATTTGCGGGCCGATAAATCTTTATGTTGATGGCAGAAGGAGCATAAGGGGGGCAATCGATTTTGCCTTGAAACTTCTTCCCCCTGTTATAAAGGAGAAGTTTGACATTTTGGACTGCCAGGAATTTCCGTATTTCCCTTGCTTTACGGCAAAATTCCACTCTCTGATTAGGAGATCATCGCTGGTGATAACTTGGCATGAAGTATGGGACAGATACTGGTTTGATTATCTCGGCAAAAAGGGCTTTTTTGGTTGGATGGTTGAAAGGCTAACTTCAAAGCTAACGAGCAAAAACGTTGCAGTTTCCGAAAAGACGAAAAGAGATTTGGAGAAGACTGGAGAGAGAGATATTAGGGTTATTCCGAACGGAATTGATTTTAAAAAAATTGAGAAGATAAGACCATCAGCAATGCAGTCTGATGTAATATTTGCCGGGAGATTGATAAAGGACAAGAACGTGGACTTTTTGATAAGGGCAATCGATTTGGTAAAAAGGGAAATACCGGATGTGAAATGCATAGTAATCGGTGACGGCCCTGAAAGGGAGAAACTTGTTAGACTTGCAAAGGAGCTGGAAGTCGATGGTAATGTCAAGTTCGTTGGGTTTATTCAGAATCACGATGATCTGATAGCATGCATGAAGTCTTCTAAGCTCTTTGTTCTCCCCTCCACGAGGGAAGGGTTCGGAATAGTTGCCTTGGAAGCAAACGCATGCGGACTGCCCGTTGTTACTGTAGAACATGAAAAGAATGCAGCCTGTGAATTTGTAAAGGATGGTTTTAATGGATTTTTATGTGAGCTATCAGAAGAAAAAATTGCCAAAAAAATATTGCTCGGCTTAGAAGTAGGATCGAGAATGAGAGAAAGGTGTGTAGAAGTTGCAAAAAACTACGATTTGGATTTAATCGCAGATATGACGGAGTCACTATACTTGGAGGTGATAAAATGAGAAAAATTTTTTATAGTCTGCCTTATAAAATATTGAACTCAAGATTCTTTTCAAAGTTTTTCCGGTCTTACAAAATAACTTGGGAGCTTGCTGGAATTACTAAAGGTATGGCTATGGATGCTGTTTTACGTGGAGTTAAGAATGAGACTGAGTTTTGGAGTTCAGGGAAAGACATTGCAGAGAAACTCCGAAAATTTATTGACAAAAATTCAATTGTGCTTGACGTTGGATGCGGTTTGGGTAGGATTGAAAAAATATTTGGCGCAGTATTGCGAGGAAATTCATGCTGTAGATATTTCAAGCAGAATGATTAAGTATGCAAAGGAATACCTCAAAGGGTATGAAAATGTCTTCTTCTACGTCAACAATGGGAAAGATTTAAGAATATTTCCAGATGAAAAAATTTCACTTTTGCTTTTCGATTCTAGTGCTCCAACATTTGGAAAAAGAAGATGCATTCAATTATATAGAGGAAATTCACCGTGTTTTAAAGCCCGGTGGAAAGGTTTATCTCCAGTTCCCGAATTTTCTATCTGAAAAAGTCTTTAGATGGTTCGTTGATTATGCAAAAAAGGGAAGTAGACATGTTTCAAGGGTTAGAGGATACACAGTTCCTGAGGTTGAAAAGATTATGAATGCTGTTGGATTTACAAATTTGGAAATAAGAATTGAAGGGGATGAGGCGAAAGATATCGTTGTTGTCGGAACAAAAGTGTAAGAAATATGAGAGTCGGTTATTTCATAACCAGATTCCCCTACAAGGAAAGTATTTTTGAAAAATATCGGTGGGGAGGAGCAGAAAACGTTGCTTATCATCTGTCCAAATACATTGCAAGCAGGGGTCACATAGTGAAAGTTTTCACGACTTCTGCCACTTCTTGTAATTTACTGGAAAAGGAAAACGGATTGGAAATCTACCGCTTTTCAACTAGACTAAATATCGAAAATGGAAGTGTGTCAGTCAGAATGTTTTTTGATTGTATAAAACATTCCCTTGATATAGTTCACGTACACTTTGCTACCCCGGCAGCTGATTTGGCCGGATTATGGTATAAAAAGATAAAGAAAGTACCGTTAATTGTCACTTACCATGGCGATGGGCTGGAAAATTATGGGAAATTGATTCGCAGAATGGCTGTCTATGTATACAATCGCATATTTGTTAACAGAATCCTATCGGAAGCGGACGTGATAATATCCCCCTCTGAATACTATATTGATGAATCCAGGTTTCTCGGGAGGTACAGAGAGAAGATTGAGATTATACCCAACGGAATAAACTTGAAAGATTTTGAAATAGGCAAATCTAAAGAAGAGTGTAGGGAGCTTTTGGGACTTGATAAAGGCAAGGAAATAATTCTGTTTGTTGGTGCCCTTATCAACTACAAAGCTCCCGATGTTCTCTTAAGGTCCATGCCTGCTGTATTGGAAGAGCATCCGAACTCCGAGTTAGTACTTGTCGGGACTGGACCGATGAAAAAAGAACTTGAGGAGATTTCTAGGAGATTGGGCATCGAGAAGAGCGTGAGATTTGCAGGTTTTGTGGATGAGCATTTAAAACCGTTTTATTACAGAGCTGCCGACATTTTTTGCTTACCATCAACAATGACAACGGAGGTTTTTCCTTTGGTTCTCTTGGAAGCTTCCGCTTCAGAACTCCCAATAGTCGTAAGCGATCTGAAAACCTTTAAGTGTATAATCGAAGATGGCTACAACAGCATTGTAACAAGAAGGGGCGATCCTAAAGCTCTCGCAGACGCGATTATTTATCTGCTTGAAAATGAAGATGTAAGGAAAAAGATGGGGGAGAACGCAAGAAGAAAAGTCGAAAATTATTCGTGGGAGAGAATTGCTGAAAGACACGAGAAACTTTATGAGCGTGTTTTAAATGAGAATCTGCCTTTTAGGAGAATTTAAGGGAAAATTAGATGAGGGAATGAGAAAAACGTCCTTTAATATTCTGAATCTCTTAAAGGAAAAGCACGAAGTTTTATCCTTGGATTTGAGAGAGATTTTCAAGCGTGATTTTTGGTCGGCTGTCAAAAGTTTCGAGCCAGATCTAATCCACTATTTACATGGTTCTTCTTTTAGGAGCTTCCTAGTTCTTAGAATGATATTTAAGATGACTCACAGCAGTAAAAGTGTGATGTCAATAATGAAACTGATGCCAAGTAGCATTCTGAGATTCGCATCCTTGCTTAACTTGAAGCCAGACCTACTTCTAGTTCCCTCGAAAAACCTATGTGAATATCTTAAAAAAATAAAGATACGAGCTGAATTTTTCCCGCTAGGAGGCGTAGATCTCGAAAAATTTCGTCCTGTAAGCGAGACAGAAAAAGAAAGCTTGAGAGAAAAGTATGGGATTGAAAAGGAAAGATTCGTGATATTGCATGTTGGTCATGTTAAAAGGGGGAGGAATGTATTAGTTCTAAAGGAGCTACAAGGGGATAATAACCAGGTAGTTGTTGTTGGTTCTACTTCAACTAAGGCCGATCAGGATGTTCTGAGAGAACTGCAAAGGGCTGGATGCAAAGTTTGGAGAAGTTATTTCGAAAAAATAGAAGAAATTTACGCCATGGCCGACTGCTATGTTTTCCCGACTAAGTCATATAGAGATGCTGTTCAGCTTCCACTTTCAGTGCTGGAGGCTATGGCGTGCAATTTACCCGTAATTACTACCAAATTCGGATCATTACCCCACCTTTTCTCCGAGGGTGATGGGTTGATATATGCAGAAACAGAGGACGAATTCGTCAAAGCTGCAAGAATTGTCCGGGAAATAGAAGCGGATACGAGGAGCAGGGTTGAAAAATTTGGATGGAGGGAGGTTGTTAGAAGATTGGAAAACATTTATAGCAATTTAAAAGAGATATGAGTGTTTTTCTGGTCAGTTTCAGCGGGATAGATGGCTCGGGAAAGACGACCTTATCGAAGATTTTAGTAAAGGAGCTAAAGGAGAGAGGTGTGGAATGTAAATACGTTTACGGAAGACTTGAGCCAATCATCTCAAGGCCGCTAATTCTCGCGGGTAGGAAGATCTTCTTAAGAAAAAGGGATGTAAAAAAAGACTATAAAGGTTACTCAAGTGAAAAAAAAGAGGTTTTTAAAAAATATTCTTCGTTCTCGAGAATCTACTACTACATTCTAGTGCTGGATTATACTCTGCAGTTGTTTTTTAAAATTAGGCTCCCATTGCTCTTTGGAAAAAAACTGATATGCGACCGATATGTTTACGATACATTGGTAATGGATTTGGTCATCGATTTTAACTTAAATGAGTATCAAATGTTACGGTTGCTAAATAGATTTTTCTGGGTAGTTCCAAGACCCAATGTGGCTTTTTTGATTGATTTAGACGAGGAGATAGCTTTTCATCGAAAAAGCGATACGCCTTCTGTAGATTATCTAAGAGAAAGAAGAGAAGTTTATCTCAGGATTGCGGAAAAAGAGAGAATGGTGATTTTAGACGGAACCGAAGATTTACAAAAAATCAAGGGGAGGGTATTGGAGATAATTATGGAGCTTGTAAAAGGAAGGAGATTTAAATGAGTGGGGATTTAACTTTGAAGCTAGTAAAAATATTGGGATCACCCTTTTTAGAGGAAAATTTGCCAGTAGAGCGTGAAATTGAATCTAGGAATCTCTATATCTTGGCTGTTAAGAACAAGATCCCACTGTTATACCTCGAGGCAGTTAGAAAACGTGGAGAACTGAAAAAATTGGATTCTGCGTATAAAGAGGAAAAAGTAAGATACCAAAACTTAATTAGTTCCCTATCAAAGATCTCAAAGGTGCTTAATTCAGCAAAAATTGATTATTGCATCGTAAAAACAATCAGACCTTTTCCTTCAGTTCCTGGGGACGTTGACATTTTAATTTTAGGGGACAAACGCATGTTTAAAGAGGCGATTGTAGCCCTCCTCAAGGCTGGCTTTGTTCCGCAGTTACGTGAACTGGTAGATGTCGGAGCACTGAAAAATGACGTCGAATACTGGAAAGCGGCCGAATTGCTGAGCAGGCCCACTTACGGCGGAGGAAAGTATGGTTTAAAGCACATAAGTCCAACTGGGACAGATCTTGTGGATGTGGAGTTTGCAGTTGATGTAGATTTGCAGATAGAGCTGGCTCTAAGTTATGTTGTTTATTTGGACAAAAGAAGCTTCTTTGGGCGGTTAACAGAGATAGAGCTTCAAAATGGGGCAAAAATAACAGTCCCCATTCCGGAGCTTGATTTAACCGTTATGATCGCCCACTCTTTGATGGAGCAAATGTTCCTCCTTGGGGAGTTTTACACATTGCTCTATAGACTTTATGAATTTGACGATAAAGAGATCGAAAATTTTGTCAGAATCTTGAGGGAAAACAGGCTGGTGAGCGCATCAAGGTCCTTTTTAACAATATCTGCAGCTCTTCATCAAAGGGCTTTTGGGATGCTTCCCGAAAAAATGCAGTATCTTCTGGATGAGCTGGGTTATGATTCTGCTGAGGAGAAAAGGATTGCCTCTTTCGGATTTAAGGTTCCCCACAAATACGGATTGCGGACAGTATTAGGGGTATTCTTGGAAAAGACACGGGAGAAAAATTTTATGAAGAGCTTGTGTGTGCAAGCTCTAAAAACTTTGAATCCGAAAATGGCACGTTTAGTCCTTAAATCCATTATCGATATGAGAAAAAGGGAATATTACTTAAAAGATCGAAGATTGGAAGGTGAAGGAGATGGATAGAATTGTGAGGGCGAAGGTTGTTGAGCATTTTGAAAAGACAGAGGAGTATCACCAAAGAAAGGGTTTTATCCATCCAGAATTTGATCCCTTAATCTTACAATTCATTAGGGAAAGGGTTTCAGATCCTAAAGGTGTTAGAGTTTTGGAAGTGGGCGGAGGAAGTGGATACATGTTAGATTTGATATTCAGAGAAACAGGCATAGAATGTCTCTATAACTGTGAGATTGTCCCAAAAGTTTACAAGAATCAAGTAAACGATAGGATCTGTTTAATAGGCGGCGATGCTTTGAATTTGCCCTTCAAGTCAAATAGCTTTGATTATGTGATAATCAAGAATTTGCTACATCATCTGGTTGGCAAGACGAGGGGAGAATCGAAAAAATTTGCAGAGATGGCTGTTAGGGAACTAGCGAGAGTTGCAAAAGACGGGGGATACATCATCGTTCTGGAGCAGTATAATCAGTCTAGATTTTTTTCTACAATTGTTTTCTACCTAACACTGCTATTTTCGATACTTGGCGTAAGCTTTAGACGTCTTGGATGGGGCAAAAATGTAATTGTATCTTTTTTGACGCCCACCGAAATAGATGAAATTCTGAATCGATACGTTAACGTAGTTTTGACTCGAGAAACTTCGCTAAAGGTACCTAAAATTTGGAAGTATACAGTTCTAATGTCAAGAGTCGGCCGGAAGCTGGTAGTAGGATGTTGTGTAAAAACCGATAAAAATTAAAGTCTGTAAATCTTTTTAAAACTTATTTAAAAACAGCAAGTAGGTTGATCTCAATGTTGTTGGAAGAGGTGAAATTAAAAGTAAATAACGTGGGAGGAAAAATGGATTTGATATCAGTTGAGTTGCTAAGCTTGGTGTCTCTAACAAATATATATGTTAATATACAAAATGCATACTTGAGTAATATTATGATTGTAATATCATTATTTTTTCTTATCCTGTTCCCGGGTTACATCTTTCTCGTTGCGTTCTTCGATGAAACACTAAACTTAGCGGAAAAAATAGCCCTGAGTGCACCTTTAAGCATAGCAATAGTCGAAATTCTTGGACTATTTTTGAACTGGACGTTAGGAATAAATTTATTGTCCTTTGCAGCTGTACTATTTCTGATAATATCCATACTTTTCTTAGTTTCAGTAACCAATAGGACTTTTAAAAGACAACCAGGAAGTATTATAGATAAATCCGGCAATCCAACTGGTAATTTTAGCGAAGATTTAAAATATCTGATTCTTTTGGTGCTTTTATCTTTGCCTTTTTTTGTTTATTTAAAAAATATAGGGATCTCCTTCGAATACATTTACAGACATTGGGCTTTTGTTGAATTTTCCCGGAATCTAGATCACATGAACCCGTTTGCTGAAACAGGAGGTTATACTTTTGAATTTGTGAGTTTATATCCAGGTCATGATATCTTTTTAATCTCCTTGGCCAAGTTTTCAGGGTTGCCTGTAACAGTACTCCAATATTTGCCCTTAGCAGGGATCTCTATCGTATGTGTTTACTACTTGCTGTTTAAGAAATTTACAAATTCGGAAAATCTTGCATTAATTCTCTCTATTGCCACAGTTCCATTTGATATTTCGTACAGTTTGCAGGCATACCTGTTGCAATACTATAGCATGAATATATTATTCTATCTTACCTTTTTATATTTTTTAATCCGATATTTAGAGGGTAGAAGGGAAATTTTTATTTTCCCCGCTATAATTTTGTTTATAGGTTCTGTATTCGTTCACCATAGAGCCCCCGTATGGATGATATTAACTGTCGGAGCTGTAGTTCTCTTCACAGCATTGTCTTCTTGGCTGTTGAAATTAAAATTTGAGTTTAAATTAAAATATTTATTGCTATTTTTTGTGGTCACGTATTTAACATTTAATCAGGTTATTTATAAGCAATATCTACCAAAAATTACGGAAATAGGGGGCATTGAGGGATTTGATACCTTAGCTAGGAGTATCGAGAGTATCTTTCTTGGAAGAGAGTCTCACATTGAAAAATATATGTATCCACCTTCAGCAAGTTTTCTGTATTCATTCGAGTATAATATATTTAGCTTAATAAAAGTGATCGTTATTTTTATACCCGTTTTTATTTATGTGGTGGCTATTTTGGTTAGAATTCCTAAAAAAGGGGAAAATATAGGTAGAGTAGATTTCCTTGAGATTTTAGTTCTTGCCCAGATAACTACCTTTTTTTGTGATGTGTTTGTATATTTGCTACTAGGTAGACCTAGCTTAATTTTCTATTACATAGCAATGCCATTAGTCTCAATATTTGCAGTAAGGAGACTTTTTTCGATAAAATTGTGTTGGGTTTTTGTACTTTTATTGTTGACTTTAAGCGCTTTCAAGTTCATATTTTTGAATTCAAATCTTTCTTATATGACTGTTTCTTACTCTGAGGTTGAAAGCGCTTCTAGCTGGCTAATGAGTGTGGCGGATTTTAATTACACGATAACGGGTGATTTTAGGTTGTTTGGGATGTTTTTGGTTATGCATTCAGAAAAAGGTAGATTTCCCGGATACATTCCATTTTCGAGTAACACGTATTCGGACATTGTAGAGGGAAGAGAAATACCGAGGTCATTCTTTGTATTGAGCAAGAAAGACTTGTGTAGGCCAGTAGTTTCAATGTTTTGGTGGTATTTTGAGCCTTTGTATAAGTATTACTCTGAAATTAACCTCAATAGACACTTAAACAAAATATATACTGATGAGAAAATTGAAATCTACTCGGCTTATTGATCGAGTAAATTGATTTTGAAAAAGCCGATCGTTGAGATGATGAAATCGTGCTAGAAAAGGTTTTCCTCGGAATAAGCAAGTGGGGAGACAACAAGTCTAAGCCGCATAAAAATGCAACGGAAAGAGGAAAAGCTGCGAGGTCTGTCGTGAGATGGGAGATTCTAGGCTGAACTCTTCTGCGGAGTAAAATCTTGCAACGAGTATCCAAAACAAAAAGCCAGCAAACCCTTTGAGGGCCGTATTTGCCATTAGGAACTGTGCGTTCTCTCTAGGAGATTGGACCCCCTTCATATTCCCGGCTAATGTTTGGGTTTTGTTTATGGAGCTTATAAATTCTCTCTTCTCCCTCTTAAGTTTTAAACATGGAACAATTTCTTTCTTCTTATGCATTCAGCGAAGCGACAAAAATTCACGAAGCTTATATCCCCAAAACTTCGACGTTGAGAATCAGGCTTCGAAGTTCTCCGTTTATCGCCTTTCTGATCCTCTCCTCTTCGCTTCCATAATCCTCGGGCCTTTTTGGCGGGCAATCCTTTAGCAGTAAAAAGACCAGCCTGTATTTCCCGGGTTTCTCTATTGAAAAGCTGAAATTCCTTTTGAACTGCGGCTTCCACTGTTCAGAAATCTTTGAATGCTCAAGCGAAACCGTAAAGGATTCAAGAAGCCTTATTTCGGAAAAGTTCTCTCCAATTCTCCATATCTCTACAGTGTAATTCATTGTCCTGTATTCATGGTTCACGATGCCGATTATCAATGATCCGCTCTGGTTTACGAAAAGCCTTGTCGGATAATCGCTTGCCTTTCCCTTCGGGCCGAGGATGTAGAACTCCGTAAACCTCTCTCCCGGCGGGGGATTCAGGATGAGGTATATCAGCGCGGCGATGGAAGCTAGAAGGGCGAGGAGAAGAAATGCGGAAAGAATTCTTTCAATTTTCATCTCAGCACCTCCAAGGCTTTCCTGACAACGATGCCGATGAAGGCTATCAGAAACAGGTAAACCAAGCTCTTGAGAACAATCTTCGCCTCTCTCGGAATGAAAAATCCAGCGAGCTGCAATGAGGCTGCAAGGCAAATGAGAAGGAGAACGACGAATATTTCCGTTGATTCAACGAGAACGAAGCATAGAACTACGAATAAGGCAATCGACAATGCGACGATTTCTTCTACATCCATTTCTCAATTCCCCCAAGCTTTCTTGCCCTTATCTCTATTTTCTCCCCAGCCCTTAAATCCTCGACGGCAAGCAGCTCTCCTGTAGCCTTTGCAATAGCGAGGAGAACCGAGCTGCAGATCGGGCACTGGATAAGCCTGCATTCAGAGCTGCAGAAGTCAACCCCGGCATTGCTTATCGAAATCCTTAGCTCATCTCCATCGACAATCTCAACCCCCTTCGCAAGCCCTAAAGCCCTTAGCACCGAGGAGCAGATCTCCGAAACTCCGGTTCCGTAGTTGCTCAGATCCAGCTCTGCGAACTCCTCGAACTTCCTCAATATCTCCCTTCCCGGGGCTTCGAGCAGGATTCCGGCTTCCCTCTCCCTTCCTGAAACGAAAGGGGTTCCTTTCTCAATTCTTGCAAGATCGAGCTCGAATTCATCGCTCGAAGCGAGAAAAACTGCCCCGAATGGAAAACCCTTGAACGGCGGAATATAGATAGCCTTTTTTATCTCCATGAAATCGGCAATCTCCTTCAGAAATTCGTGGTAGGGAAGGATCATGCTCTC
>QNUZ01000170.1 GCA_004347865.1 Archaeoglobi archaeon
TGCCCAGAAAGCCCAGAGCTTTAGCTCTGGGATGAATGGGTAAGGTTTGAATAGTTCTGTGTTGAAGAAGCCTTGGGGACGCTTTTGAACCGGTAGATGAGGGAAGGGGTGCAAAGCATCCCCTAACGCCGGAAGCTCCCGACTTTGGTCGTGGAGCAGCTCACTGTTTCGCAATTCTTATAAATTTTGTCGGACTAGTAGGACCATGATCCTTTTTAATCCAAAAAAATTTAGGGGAGAGCACTTGGACGGAAGGAGCAGAGAACTGATTCTAAAGACAATAGATTTCTTTGAAAAGATGGGAAAGAATAAGCTGAAGGAAAACGACAGGAAGATGACATGGTACGAAGACTTTCTTGAGTTTCAGAAGAATGAAAAGATCTTCTACACCTTTCTGACACCGCCGCAGTATGCAGACGATCCAAACGCAAGATGGGATACATGGAGAATATGCGACTACAACGAGGTTCTAGCATTCTACAGCCTAGCTTACTGGTATACTTGGCAAGTCACGATCCTCGGTCTGGGGCCCATATGGATGAGCAAGAATGAAAAGATAAAGAAAGAAGTTGCAGAAATGCTGAAAAACGGCGGAGTATTTGCATTTGGTCTATCGGAGAGGGAACATGGGGCAGATATTTACGCAACAGAGACAAAGCTAATTCCGCAGCCAGATGGTACTTGGAAGGCTTATGGAAGAAAATATTATATAGGTAACGCGAACGTTGCGAGCATAATCTCAACCTTCGCAAGATTCGCCGACCCTGACGGAAGCTTGCCCTATGATATGGACAAAAAAAGGTTTGCGTTCTTCGCACTGCGAAGAGACGAGAGGTATTATCAGCTTATAAAGAATATCGTTGCATCTCAGATGTTCGTCGGTGACTTCCTGATTCACGAGTATCCCGTAAGCGAAGATGACATTCTGGAGAAGGGTGAAGATGCTTGGGATGCCGCCTTGAATACCGTGAACGTGGGCAAGTTCAACCTCGGCTGGGCATCTATCGGGATATGCACCCACGCGCTCTATGAAGCGATAAACCACGCATCCAAGCGCATCCTTTACGGAATGCATGTCACTGATTTCCCCCACGTGAAAAGGCTGTTTGTTGATGCTTACTGCAGACTCGTGGCCATGAAGCTATTCGCGAGGAGGGCTTGCGACTACATGCGGGTTGCATCGCTCAACGACAGACGCTATCTGCTCTACAATGCGATTGTGAAGTCAAAGGTTACGAGGGAGGGCGAAGAAGTCATAAATCTCCTCTGGGATGTGATCGCCGCGAAAGGTTTTGAAAAGGACACATACTTTGAGATGGCGGCAAGATACATCAGGGCACTTCCAAAGCTTGAGGGAACAGTGCACGTGAACATGGCCCTGATCCTGAAGTTCCTCTACAACTACCTCTTCAATCCGGCGGGATTCCCGGATGTGCCCAAGATGGATGTTGCAAAGCACGACGAATTCCTCTTCAACCAAGGCCCAGCAGGAGGGCTTGAAAGAGTGAGATTCCATGACTATCACAAGGCCTACAATAGCATCGACTTGCCGAACGTGAACGTTTTCAAGGAACAGATTGAAACCTTCAGAGAAATGATCGCAAATGCATCGCCCAGCTTCGAGCAGATGAGGGATTTCGATTTTCTCGCGAATCTTGGAGAGCTATTCACGCTTCTCGTTTACGGGCATTTGATCATAGAAGCCAAACATGTTTACATTGGGCTTTATGATGTCAGCGATGAGCTTCTTGACCAGATATTCGAGGTATTCGTAAGGGACTTCTCGAAATTTGCCGTCGAACTTATGGCAAAGCCTACCACGACTGAAGAGCAACTGAATTATTGCAGAAAAATGGTAAAGAGACCGGTTCCGAGCAAGGATAGGTTTGAAAAGGTTCTGGAAGAAGTCTATTCGCTCAAGGACGCTTACGAGATGAATCCCTGAATTTTTCTCTTCATTTCTCCCAGGTAGATTTTGTGTGCAGAATTAAGAAAGCTTAAAATAAGTCTAAAACTCAGGAGATCTTAGATGAGAATTGGTGTCTTTGTCTGCCACTGCGGGCTGAATATTGCCGGTGTTTTGAACATTGGGGAACTCGTTTATTATGCTCAACAGCTTCCGGATGTTGTTCACGCTGAAGAACTGGATTACGCATGTTCTGACTACTGCCAGGAAAGGATAATGATTGCCATTAAGGAACAGATGCTTGATGGTATAGTTGTCGCTGCCTGCAGCCCGAAGCTTCATGAGCAAACTTTCCGCCGAGTTGCACAGAAGGCCGGTATAAATCCATACATGGTTGAAATCGCGAACATCCGCGAACAGTGCTCTTGGGTTCATCATCAAAGGCCAAGATCGGCTACATTAAAGGCGAAAGATCTAATCAGAATGCACGTGGCCAAGCTGAGAAAAAATAAGCCATTGGAAAGGAAGAGGGTTGAGGTGAAGAAGAGCGTCGCTGTGATTGGTGGTGGTGTTGCGGGCATAGAGGCTGCGCTGAATTTGGCGGAAATGGGCATAAAAGTATATCTGATAGAGAGAACTCCGAGCATTGGAGGCCATATGGCATTACTGAACGAGGTTTTTCCGACAAATGATTGCTCCATATGCATCTTAGCACCAAAGATGAGCGATGTATGGAACAGCGAAAACGTTGAAGTGATAACGAATGCAGAGGTAGAGGAAGTTGAGGGTACTGCAGGCAATTTTAAGCTGAGAATACTGCAGCATCCGAGATTCGTCGATACTGAAAAATGCAAGGGATGCATTGATGACTGCAGTAGCGTTTGTCCGGTGGAAGTGGCAAGCGAGTTCGATTTCGGTGTTGGTGTCAGAAAAGCTATTTACATCCCATTTCCACAGTCAACTCCGCTTTATGCAGCAATTGACTGGGATCACTGCATTGGTTGCAGGCTCTGCGAGAAGGCTTGTAAGCCGAAGGCTATTGACTTCACTCAGGAACCAAATAGACTGGAGATAGATGTTGGAGCTATAATCCTCGCCACTGGCTATCAGCTCTTTGATCCGAGAAAAAAGCCTGAATACGGTTACGGAAAATTCAAAAACGTAATTACGCTCATTGAGCTTGAAAGGCTCCTCTCAGCTAGCGGTCCGACTAGAGGGAAGCTCCTCCGCCCCTCTGATTCGACATTACCCAAAAAGGTTGCATTCGTCCTCTGCGTAGGGAGCAGGGACGAGAATGCAAACAAGTACTGCAGTAGAGTTTGCTGCATGGCAAGCATGAAGAATGCTTATGCTATAAAGGAGAGGTATCCGGAGGTCGATATAACAATCTTCTACATCGACATAAGGGCCTTTGGCAGGATGTACGAGGAATTCTATAAAAAGGTACAGAGCACAGGTATAAAGTTCGTCCGGGGAAAGGTTGGAGAAATAATCGAAACCGAAGACAAGAGGCTGATCGTTAGCTACGAAAATACACTTCAGGGTGAAATCTTGCAAGAGGAATTCGATTTGGTTGTTCTAGCAACTGCAGTGGAAGGTAAAAACGACTTGGGAACTATACTTGGTATAGGTATAGGTGAAGACGGTTTCTATGAGGTTGCCCATCCGAAGCTACGTCCCGTCGAAACTAATGTGCGAGGAATCTTTGTTGCTGGTTGTGCAAGCGGACCCAAAGACATTCAGGATAGCATAGCATCTGCCGGCTTAGCAGCAGCCAAAGCCGCAAAGCTAGTACTGGGTGAAAAGATTGAGATTGACCCATTTTTCGCCTTTGTGGATCCCGAGAAATGCATTGGCTGCAGAATCTGCGAAAGCGTATGCAATTTTAGAGCTGTAAGTGTAGAAAGGAAAGCATTTGTAAATCCTTACTCCTGTGTCATGTGCGGAATATGCGTTTCGGCTTGTCCCGTCTCGGCTATAGACATGGGATTCTTCAGCAACGAGGGAATTGAGGCTATGATCGATGCCTTAGCAGAAGAGAGAAATGCAGATCCGCTTGTTTTGACATTTGCGTGCTGGTACTGTGCATATGGTGCCCTAGACCTTGCCGGAACGCTGAAAGTGCAGTATGAGCCAAATGTTAGAGTTATAAGGGTTCCATGCAGTGGTAGGGTCGATCCAATGTGGATTTTAAGGGCCTTGAGAAATGGAATTGACGGGGTTCTTGTTGCGGGCTGTAGGTTAGGAGAATGCCACTTCAGGTATGGGAATTACAAAGCAAAGGATAGAATTGACCTTCTGAAGAATGCTCTAGGGTCCTTGGGCATCGATTCTGAGAGATTGGAATATGTATGGCATTCAGCGGGCGAAGGAGAAGCGATGGCTAAGGACGTCGACAAGTTCATCGAAAAAATAAGGAACTTAAAGTCTTAGGCAAAAAAATTTTTAGAAGAAATGCTGGGAGCTTAAGTGAGCTGCTCCGGTTCAAAAGCGTCCCCAAGGCTTCTTCAACACAGAACTATTCAAACCTTACCCATTCATCCCAGAGCTAAAGCTCTGGGCTTTCTGGGCACCCATTTTTATAA
>QNUZ01000171.1 GCA_004347865.1 Archaeoglobi archaeon
AGATCGACGCAGCTCAAGTCAAGGGCACATTTGAGTGTGCATCTAAGGTGGTCATCGCATTTGAACTCCATGAGGTATCTCTTGTTCCCAAATATTTTTAATTTAACGGGGGTTAATGGGGGCGAAAGTACCCTTCCGTGAAGTAGGGATGGATAGCTGTTCTAGTCTAGCGTTAACTTTCATCCCTCCCCTCCTCTTTTCATGGGAGGGCCTTCGGGGTGAACGGATGCTCCTGCATCCATCTGGTACCTGCGGAGCAGGTTCTTCACGGCTATGACATCCCTATCCTCTTCCAATCTGCATCCGGAGCACTTCAATCGCCTGTACCGGTTTAAATAGTGTTCTCCCTAGTTCTACCATAGATACGGGCATGTTGCCCAAATAGGTGTAAGTAGAATCTACAAATGTCCAACCTGTGGTATGGAATACGATGGGGATTTAAGTGTGTGCATAAACATAGCCCGCAGGTTAATGAGATCTGCGGGATGGGGGAGCTGTGAGCCCCCCGGACCGGCAGATGAGGGGAAAGGCGTAAAGCATCCCTTAACGCCGGAAGCTCCCGACTTTAGTCGTGGAGCAGCTCACATCTAGGGCGCATTTGAGCGAGCAGCGAAGGTAATCCTCACATCTGAACTCCATAGTATCTATCCTGTCTCCAATATTTTTAACTTTTCCTAAATCGAAACTTTGAAATTCTAATAAACCGTTTGATCTTATGCTCCCCGATATTCAGCTTTTAAGGCCACAATTTCCTATTGAGCTCAGCAGAGTCGGTGCCACAGGAATAAGAAAGCTTGTTCAGGTTACAAGAGACGGAAAGAGACCAATCATTCTCATCTCCACATTTGACGTCTTTGTAGATTTGCCTTCACATCTGAAAGGCGTTAGTTTGAGCAGGAACTTCGAGGTGATTGACGAAGTTTTGGAAAACTTGACTGCGGAGCCGATCAGAAACATAGAGGAACTTGCGATCAAAATTGCCGAGAACATGCTGGAAAGGCATGAATATGCAACAAAAGCAGAAGTTTCGATGTCGTCCGAGTTCATTAGGCATAAAAGGGCCCCTGTAAGCCATCAGAGAACACAGGAGATTGTAAAGATTTTCAGCGACGCGATGATTTCTAGGGATGGTAAAAAAGTTGTCTTCGTGGGTTCGGAAGTCAGCGGGATAACCGTATGTCCATGTGCTCAGGAGCTTGCAAGAACTATGGCCGCTGAGAGACTTTTGAAGAGCGGTTTCAGGCACGAGGATATTCAGAAGATCTTGGATATTGTGCCAATAGCATCGCACAATCAGAGGGGAAAGGCGATGGTAAGAGTACAGGTTACAGATGACTTCAGGGTATCGATAGCGAAGCTCATCGAAATAGCTAAGTCGGGAATGAGCGAGGAAAACTTCGAAATATTGAAGCGGGAAGACGAGCTTGAGGTGATCGAGAGGGCGCATAGAAAACCGATGTTTGTTGAGGACAGCGTGCGAAAAATGGCCTATGAATTTCTCAGAGCATATCCAAACGCTCCCGATGATCTGCTCATATTTCTGAGGCAAGAAAATGAGGAGAGCATTCATCAGCACAACGTGGTTGCCGAGAGAGTAGCGAAAATAGGAGACCTCAGAAAAGAACTCAACTCCAATCACTAGTCAGTGAGGATCACGGATAAAATTTAATAGCTTTAAATTCACAAAATCGCTTGAGGTGTCTGGATGGGTCTGTTGACAGGTTTAAGAAAAAGACTTAGGTTCATCTACAGGCTCCTTCTCAGGAAGGATAAGCTCAAGATCGGGATCTATGGTCCCCCGAATGCGGGAAAAACTACGCTTGCTAACAGGATCCTGAGGGACTGGACGGGGGACATAATGGGTTCTCCGAGCGAGATACCTCATGAAACTAGGAGAGTAAAGCTTAGGGAGGGTGTAAAAATTCAGGTTGACGGAAAAACTGTTACAATAGATGTTGTTGACACCCCCGGGCTTGCAACGAAGATCGACTTTCATGATTTCCTGAAGTACGGAATGAGTGAGGAGGAGGCGAAGAGAAGAGCAAAAGAGGCCACTGAGGGCGTTATTGAGGCAATTAAATGGCTCGACGATCTGGATGGAATCCTTTTGGTAATGGACGCAACCGAGGATCCGTTTACTCAGGTAAATGTGACGATAGTTGGCAATATAGAGGCAAGAAAGCTTCCGCTAATAATAGTGGCAAACAAAATCGATCTACCAAATGCTTCTCCTGCCAGAATAAAATCGGCTTTTCCGCAGCATCAGATCGTTCCGGTATCGGCTTTGAAGGGTATAAACATCGATTCACTCTACAAAGCGATCGCTGAAAAATTCGGGTGAGCTTATGGGCGTTCAGATGAATTTGATCTCGAAGGAAAGGCTGAGCAAGATGGGATCGATGGAGAAAATACGTATGATCCTTGACAGCGTCAAAGAGGGAAAAATAGTCGTCCTAGAGACGGGGCTGACGCCCGAAGAGGAGGCTAAGCTTATAGAGCAGACCATGCTGGAAATCGACCACGAAAACTTCATCGGCATCGAGGTTGAAAGCTATCCATACAAGGAAAAATCTGTATTTTCGAGGCTCTTCGGAAAAAAGCAGGGTAGGCTTACGGTAATAGGACCGGCGAACAGGCTTAAAACTCTGGAAAAGCAAGAAGATCTGATCAAGGCACTTATAACCTGATATGCCCCACCGTTGCACTAAGTGCGGAAAGCTTTACGCTGACGGGGACATGCGTCTGCTTAACGGCTGTGAGTGCGGAAATAATAAGTTTCTGTATGTCCCAAAGGAGAAGGAAACCGTTAAGCCGGAGGAAGTTGCGAGGGAGTTGAAGAGGGAGTTTTCGAGGTTCGGGATTGAAAGCGTCCGCATAATTTCCCCGGGACAGTACGAGATCAATCTGGAAAAGCTGCTCGAGAGGGAGGAGATAATAATTGCGCTCGAGGAGGACGGGAGATATATAATTCACTTACCCTCTCTGCTAAAGAAAAGACCTAAGGAATGATTTCGGTCGTGTTTAGGTATGGCGGATATTTTAGGCGTTCCCTGTATTTTGCGATCACCTCTTTGTATGCGAGCAGAGAGTCCACCAGGTTTTTTACAGTTGAGCAGACCAGCCTGAACCCCCGATCTCCCCAAAGCCTCTCCCTGTTGAAGAACAAGCATCTAGCGCCGCAGAATTGGAAATACCTGCAGCTTGGGCAGGGATCTAGAATCTCCACTTTTTTCTTTATCCCGGAATATATATCACCGAGGCGGTTCCACTCCAGATCAGGACATATTGGACATGCAAGGATCCTTCCATCGGTCGAAATGGCAAATGAGCGGAAGCCGGATGCGCACGGAGGATAGCTGTAGCCTTGGAAAAATGCCGTTGCTACGCCCATGAATGGAACGATATTGTGAATCCTTCCCCTTATCATTTCTCCGATCCAGAATTTCACAAGCTTCCTTATTCCCGCGTTGTATTTTTCAACCCACCTCTCAAATTCTGTTACAGAATAGTGGCTCCATACTGCATCGATCTGCCAATGAACGTGCGTGAAAACTTTCAGGGAGAGAATATGCAGAACGTCTTCGTATATGTCAGTTTCAAGGCTTGCGGTCATTCTTGCAATCAGTTCCCCGTCAAAGCTCCTCAAGGTTCTTGCGTTTTCAAGCACTTTTTCGTAGTTCCCCCTGTAGAAATTGTGGACGTTTCTTCTTCCATCGAATGAAACCAAGATTGTAGAAAATCGCCCGAGGTATTCTTTTTCAACTTTATCAAGCAAAATTCCGTTTGTCTGCAGGATGAATCGCTCTGCAGGAATTCTATCCATAATTTCCTTCATCTTGTCAATCTCCAGCAGGGGTTCGCCGCCGTAAAAGGCAATTGAAGATTTTCCCACAAAATTTGCAAGATCTTCAACGCTATACTGGATTTTTTCTGGCATCATGCCCTTTTCGAAGCCTCCACAATACCAGCAATTTGAATTGCAGTTCGGAGTCAAGATGACGATGTAGAGCATTCGAAAGCCTAATATGTAGCACTGATTAAAAGCTTTCAAGCGGGGGTTGCCGAGTGGCCAAAGGCGTGAGACTCAAGATCTCATCCCGTAGGGGTTCGAGGGTTCGAATCCCTCCCCCCGCATTATTTTACATAAAACTCGACGAGAAAGCCTACGGTTTTAACCGTGGGATTCTCGATATGCTTATATATAATAGACCTTGAAAAATTCATTGAAGTTCAGAAAGGTGTCTGAAGTGAGGAGAACGAACACATTCATACTTGAGGGTTGCCCTGCCCTACATGAACTTGCAGATAATTGTGCTAGGCTGTACAATGAGCTGAACTTCGAAAGGAGGCATGCATACATGCGCTGCAGGCGTTTCGAGTGGTACCCCAAGCACCTCTGCGAAAAATACGCTCCGCTTATAGGCTCGGCAACAGCCCAGCAGATAATAAACAAGAACAACGAA
>QNUZ01000172.1 GCA_004347865.1 Archaeoglobi archaeon
CTAACCACTGCGTTGGTCATTTGTGACTACAGGGGAGTTAGAGAGGAAAATGGGGGAAAAAGAGGGTTTGGAAAGATAGTAGATGATTTTTTAGAGCTTTATAAGATAGGCTATGCTCCATCTCGTGGTTTATGACATTACGGACGATGGCAACCGCACAAGGCTTGCAAGGCTTCTTGAGAAATTTGGACTTGAAAGGGTGCAGTATTCAGCATTTCGCGGAGAACTTAATCCGAAGGAGAGAGAAGTGCGGGCCAGACAGGTTTTGAGGTTTATTAAAGATGAGCACGACTGCATCTTTATCATTCCCCTCTGCCAGCGGTGTTCTTCAGCCGCTTTTGTTGTTAGCAACACGGGTGTTGAGCTTGTAAAGGAAAAGAAGGTTGAATTTTTGTGATTGCCTGCTTTAAAAGAGGTTTTCGGTTATAACTGAAGAAAATTTGCGGAAATATAGGAATTTTAGCCGTGCAGATCCTTGATCTGCTGAAAAGGACAGGGAATTCAGATACGCTGTAGCGGGGCTCGTAGGGATGCAGGAGATACTGCAGAGGTCGACAGGCATGAGGAAATTATGCAGAAGATGCTTGCAAGACTGGATAGACATGAAGAAACAATGCAGAAAATGCTTGAAAGGCTTGACAGGTATGAGGAAGCTATAAAAAGGCTGTGGGAGGAAGTAAAGGCCCTGAGGGAGAATCAGGAAAATCTTCCCTGAGGAAATCCTTCCACGGGAGCGTAGCGGCATTTGTAGAATTTCTGCTTGCGGAAATGGGCTACGATGCGAGCGTCGACAGGAAAATATTCGTCCATGAAAATGAGCTGGTTGAAATAGATCTGTTCTGCGAAAGGCCTTTAGTTGTCGGGGAAGTGACGCTGAAAACGGAAAGCGAAGAAGAGGCAAAGAAAGGGCTCGAAAAGCTCATGAAAAAAGTGAGGATAGCTGAAAGGATTTTTGGAAAACCGGAATTCATTTTCTTCGTAGTTGCAAACGCGAGCAGGGAAGCTGAGGGACTTTTGAGAAATATCTGCGGTGAGAATGGAATAAGGCTCGTCCTTGGAAAGGAGATCGAGGAGTTTTAAATTTGCCTATTAAGCTTGAGCAGTTTAGCAGAACTTCTGCATTTCGCAGTATCCACATTTTTTGGATTTCGTCGCTTTTGGATAGCTTTCGCTCTCCATAATCCCCCATATCTGCTCAAGAACTCTATCAAGAGCTCTTTTGTCATTTGGAGTAATCTGTATTTCCTTTAACTTTCCGTTGAGGAATATACCGGCCTTCTTCACATTCGTTCCAAAATTTTCTTCCACGAGAACGCTGTAGGCTGTCAGCTGCATCTTCCAGGCATAGGAAACCGAAGAAAACTTTGATAGTTTTATATCGACCGGTAAAAGTTCTTTTGTAACTATAAGAGCATCCAAGATCCCCTTCAGCCCGTATCTCTCGCTCTCAAGCGGCACATTTTTAAGAAGTTTTCCTCCCAGTATTTCTGCCATTTTTTCGAGTTTTTCAATTGCTCTCTCCTGTTCTATTTTCCCTTCTTCCATCTTTGGCTTCGTAATCCTGAATCCGGCAACCTTGAGGAAGTAGACTTTCCTCGGACAGTAAAGGAACTGCACAACATCGCTGACGTCGATTTTACCAGCTCTGTGTGTAAGCCTCATAGGCACCTTCATTTCTCAAAAATGATGCGATCTCCCTTGCCTGATTTAGAATCACAGCAGATAATGACATGTTCTTCCCCCTGTATTGTATCTTCGCTTCCAGTCTTTCGATGATCTCAGAAAGCAGCTTTCTCTTTGCTTCTTCGTTCAGAATGCAGATGAAATTCTCAAACCTGCAATCTTCCGGTTTCACTTGGGACTGCGTAACCAGCTTCACAACAGCCCTGTCCACGACTACCTGCCTGAAGCACTCCATCAGATCTATCGAGATTGAAGTCCTTCCCGACCTGTCCGCGTGAAGAAAACCTGCATAGGGATCCAAACCGGCCAGCTCAACGGCTTTAAGGCATTCGGCATGCAGAACAGCATAGCCATAGTTAAGCATCGCGTTAACGATATCCTGAGCAAACCTCGGACCTTGATTCCCTCTTCTTCCTGAGAAGAGATATTCTGCTGGAATAACCGAAGCTATCGCATTCCAATAGATGTCCGAAGCGAGTCCCTCAATTCCAAGAATATGATCCCTTACTTCATCAATTTTTTCACCTTCAACAGAGTGAAGAACATTTATTTTTTGGTCTATTGCCTCTTTTGCCTCGATTAGCCCTTCGGCAATTTTGGGACTGGTTTCTTTTCTCGCCTTTGCGAGGTTGAACAGAAAATTGCTTTGATTTTTAAGCTTAGCTTTTACGATCTCCTTTGCCAGTATCACGCTCCTTTTATCGTAGTACGCTAGATACTGCTCTCTGCGAGTTTTTACGGTTCCAATTAGTGTGTGGCTTAACCTCGCTGCAACTTCGCTGCCGCTAAGGATTACGACGTCAACACCTTTTTCAGCGAGCAAAATTAAGGCGTCGCTGCTTATCGCTGACTTTCCGGCAATTACAACCTGTTTCAGCTCTTCTGGGTTGAACTTCCTCAGAACCTGCTTCTTTTCTCTTATCACCACCATTCCGTTTTCAACTCCGATAAACTTTCCGAATCCATCGATCACGAGCCTCATAAGCATCTATTTCTAAAAAGGCAGAATTTACTGCAGTTTTCCGCTTTCCCGGGATCGAGTTCCTTAAAAACAATTTCAGCCTTTCTGTCCCTCTCCTCTATCCACCTGCTACGGAGATTCGCATCTATATAATGCAGGTCCTTGGTTATGCTCAGGTTTTCCCCGAAGTTTAATGTTACAACACAGCCAATGTCGACTGGCATTTCGTAAATGCTCTCTATCGTCAATGCATAGCCCGTTGTGTACAGCCTTCCTTTTCCTTCGCCAACCTTCACATCGAAAACGATGTTGTGGAGATAGTCATAGCAATCAACGGCGATAATTCCGCTTGCGCCGATAAGCGAGCCGTCAAGTCTGTGCTCCACTAGAAAAGGCATTGAGGTCAGAATGATGTCCTCCTCACTTGCATAAGGCTGTTCAGCTCTCGTTTTTAGAAAGGCTGATTTGCATGCTGTAATTGTGTAATCCCAGACTAGCTTTACTGCTCTATTGATCCTTTCGTCTTCATATTCTGCCGGCGGAGATGCATCGAAATTGAGCTTTTTTGACTGTCTTATCGCTTCAGCGAGTGCTTCGTGCACAGCCTTTCCGAGTGATATGGGAAAGTCTGCTTCACCTTTTGCTCTTTCAACCATTGCAAAGTAGACATCTCTATTGCTGGGGCAGTAACTGCTGCAGATCAGGTACATCGGGAGCTTAACATCGTAGTAGGGCTTCAGGGGAGGACTGTGCCAGTTCCAGCCGCGCAGTTCTTCTGGAACTGGATTCAGCCTCGAGGCTGGACGCAAATTTAGCGTAAGGTACTTCAGTTCAACTTCGTTTAGATAGTACACCATAATATATGTTAATTCTAAAAGACTTAAGCTTTCCTGTGGGTCCTATGTAACCGATGTTTCGGATAGAACTTGTGAATAGTGACAGTTAGAAATGGCAGTCCTTAATAATAAAATTCAAATATTTTTAAAATCTCTTTCTCTGTGGCGAAGAAAATTTACTTTGTCTTTTAACACTTGAGTCAGCTTTGGATAGCTCTTTTTCAAGTTCTTTAACTCTGTTCAACTTTATATATACCTCGCCGAACTTTTTGAAGGTATTGAAGTCCCCCTCTGTTAATTTTATGATTTCTTCGGCAACTTTTTCCGCAACCTCTATCCCTTCCTCAAGGCTTGCTTTATTAAAGACTCTTTCATCAACCATTTTAGAGCAGATACAATCTCTCAAAACTTCCTTTGGATCTCCCGCAGCCCTTAGCTCATAGTAGGCGTCTCTTAAAGCGCCCTCAACCACCCTCTGCAGCCGACTTCGAATACTCTCATTTTCGCTGAACTTCAAAAGCTTTTCGTGAAACTCTTTAACTTTCTCGAGCATTTTAGATCCCCCTGAATATAATATCTGCGTATTCTTTTATTCTCTTTCTATATTCTTGGCTAAATTTCTCGGCAAATTCCTTGGGCTCTCTTTTTCTCTCCACGAAGCTCATTCCATCAAATTCGATCTCAGAAAGGCCGACATCAATCAGCTGCAACTGTCCAAATCCCTGCGGTTTTGCGTAGCCTATCTTGAAAACTGCATTTTGTATTCCGTAGCCCATTGAGATCAACAAGCCTCCGAGCTCCAGTTCTCTCAGGTTGTAGCCGCAAATCTTACCTCCAAGAACGGTTCCTGCAGGAATGCAC
>QNUZ01000173.1 GCA_004347865.1 Archaeoglobi archaeon
AAGTACCTTCCAACCTCGGCAAACTCATAGGCCAGTGGGGAGTTGGAGGCGATGTTTAGCTGGCCGCCGAGTCTTTCAGTTTTCTCAAAAAGAACGATTTCGTGCCCCTTTCTTGCAAGGTATTCGGCAACCGTGCAACCTCCCGGACCTCCGCCAACGATTACAACCTTCTTCCTTCTCTCGGCTCTCAAATTCCTCAGTTCAGCCTCTCTTCCGGCCGCGGGATTCACAAGGCAGGTTACAGGCAGTCCCTGCATCACGCTGTCCATACATCCCTGATTGCAGGCTACACAGTGTCTTATCTCATCCATCCTCCCCTCCTTTGCCTTTTTCGGGAATTCAGGATCCGCAAGCAAAGCTCTGAACATAGCGACCATGTCAGCCTTGCCCTCCTGCAGAATTCTTTCCGCAACAAGCGGGTCGTTTATTCTGTGCCCAATTATTACCGGAACGCTTACGGCCTTTTTAATCTCCTCTCCGAGGTAAGCAAAACCCCCTCTTGGAACAAGCATCGTGGTTAACGGGCGCCGAGATTCGTGCCAGCCCGCCATGACGTTGATCGCACAAACTCCCGCATCTTCAAGAATTTTCGCGATGACCTTCATTTCCCTAACAGTATTCCCGCCCTCTACGAACTCGTCACCCGGTATTCTTATCATCACGGGGAATTTTCCACACTTCTCCTTGATCCTCTGGATGATCTCAACCGCGAATCTCGCTCTATTTTCGATACTTCCGCCGTATTCATCCGTCCTTTTGTTAGTCGCAGGACTGAAGAACTGCGAAATGAGGTAGCCTGCTGAGCCGATCAGCTCCACCGCATCGAATCCCGCTTTTTTTGCCCTCAGTGCCGCGTCTGCAAACTCTTCCTCGATCTTCAAAATTTCCTCTTTGGTTAGCTCTCTCGGGGTTCTCTTGCTGAAGATCGGTGGCGGGATCGGTGACGGTGCAACGGGCGTCCTTTCGGGATCAAAGGATATCTCGTATCTTCCCGGATGCCAGAGCTGCACGGCGCATTTTACATCGTACTCGTGAAAAACATCTGCCAATTTGGCGAGCTCGGGAATATACCTATCTTCATGAATCGCCAGACCACCGAAAAAGTGAGGTTCAATCTTTGCAACACCCACAATTGCAAATCCTATGCCCCCCTTAGCGCGTTCTCTGTAAAAATCGAGCATTTTTTCTGTAACCCCTCCCTCGAAAGTATGGTAGTTCAACTCTGCTGCGGGCATCAATATGCGATTTTTTACCCTCATTCCCTCAATTTCAATCGGTTCGAAAAGCTTCATGGCACAAGTTTTAAATAGCGCATATAAAATACTTTCTATTTGGCCCAGAGGAAAGTTTTTCATACAAAACGGCCAAACAATCTGTTAAAGAAGGAAAGAGAATAACGCTTGACAATCAAATCCCCCTCGATCTGGATGTCATCTTCAGAAATTCCGAAGCTCTCCATAGCCAAACGAATGTGTTTGATTTTTCTAGGATCAAAGCCCATTAGCTTCGCGCAAACAAAATCGCAGGCTATTACGTTGTCGCTGGCCACCATGATGCCGTGATTCAGCGGAACTGTTCTGGATTCGTCCTTATTGCCTCCGATAACTCCATCAACGATTGTTAAAGGTGGTCTCGTGTATTTGAGGAGATCTACCAGCTTCTGGCTGATCCTAGGATGCATGTAGACCGCCGGTTTTTTCAGAAAACCCATGTTATTCTTTATACCCAAAGTGACGATTGTTTTATGGTGAACTTTCATTTTCGGGACGCTTATGTATCTGTTTCTGGCATCCAGAGCTGTTTTGGCCATCTTAACCTTTTTTAGGGCTTTTCCGTTAATATCAACTTCCACAAAATCGTCCTCGTTCAGGTTCACGCATCTGGCCAGATCGTATAGACCAAAGGACTCGAAGCACTTCTTTGCCGTATACTTGCCAAAGCCTCCCTCCACAACCGTGAGCTCGTGTCCGTGATCTTTTGCGCAGGTCAATATCGCCTTTATGACCTCGGGATGGGTAATGCAGCCGCTTTCCGGATCAGCAGCCCTAAGAAAATTCGGCTTCAGATAGGAACATTTTTCGAAACCAAAAACGTCGTAAATCCTTTCTACGAAATCACTAACTTTCCTGTAGTTTTCCACACTGCCGACCAGAACTTTCGGCATGCTCGCATTCTGTGGTGGGATTTAAAATTATTGTCCGCTTTCAAAGACAAAAATGGAATTGAACACAGGTTTGCGCAAACCTGCCAAACTCAAACTCAACAGCAAGCTAGGGTTTTTCGCAGGATCTTTGTAAAAGTTTTTAAGCCATTCTCAAACCTCTCTCCGTGGATCTCGGGATAATCTTCAGCGGAAAATTTGGAGAAAGATTTGTCTGCAATATTGCCGCTCCCGAACTCTGTCCCAAGTTCGGTGCTTGCGGAATAGACGGATGTGATTTCTGCAAAAAATACGATTTCTCATCCCGAATCTCATTTGTTCATGAATTACCAGATCCCTCTGCGATGGGGCTTTACATAGAGGATCCAGAAAACCATGTTCCGGAATTTTCCTGCGACGTTTTAATCGCAATAAACGTTCATCCGGACATTCTGATCTCCCTCACAAAAATAGGGGATTTTAAGGCTCTCCTAGTACCCGCCTGTGATCAGAAATGGTGCTCTCCGGGATTAAGAAGACAGCTAAAGGAAAAATGCGAGCAGATCGGTGTTGAATTCGATTCCCCAAAACCCTTCTGCAGTCTTATTCCTGAAGGAAAAACTCTGGAGAGGTTCTGCAACGAATTTTGTCTGGGACGCCCGGAATTTTATGCAAAAATGGACGACGACGCAATAGAGGCTGTTGAAGTGCTCAGGAGCGACGCATGCGGTTCCGCGTATTACGTGGCAAAAAAGATGCGCGGTTTTGTGATAGAAGATAGAGAGGAACTTTACAAGGAGATTCACCAGCATCAGTGTGCTTATCCATGCATGGCGAGTATGGAGAGAGATATAGAGCTAATAGAGGCCCCATTTCATCTTGCAGGCTACATAATGGTCTACAACTTCTGCAAGGCCTTGGGGATTGATGCCGCGGAGTTCGTGCCCGAACACTTCAGGAAAATAGTTTTGGTCTAGTTTTATGAGGGTTCCGGAAATCGTTGAAAAACTCTGGGAAAAATACGGCCTTGAAGAGAACGTAAGGAAGCACTGTATTGCAGTTGCAGAGATGGCCTTAAAGATTGCTGAAAGTGCGGAAAGAAGGGGCTACAGGGTAGACAAGGAAGCCGTACTTCTCGGAGCACTTCTGCACGATATCGGCAGAGCTATCACGCACGATCCATTCAAGCACTTTTTGAAATCTGCCGAGATTCTCAAAGCCGAAGGACTTGACGAAAGGATCGTAAAAATTGCGGAAAGACACTTCAGCGCCGGTATCAGTGCAGAGGAGGCGAAAAAGCTGGGATTGCCAGAAAAGGATTACCTTCCGGAGAGCCTGGAAGAGAAAATCGTGAGCTTCGCCGACAACATAACCTTTAGTTCAACAGTTAGGGACTTTGATAGCTTCCTCAGGAGGCTTGATAAGATCGATTCAGAAAATCCGCAGCTCAGATGGTTTACGGATGCGACAAGGGAGAGGGCAATTAAAATGAAGTTGGAAATGGAGGAGATAAGTGGCATGCGTTTCTAGGCCAGGATTTTTAAGGCAACCTTAATTAGGGAGGGATCGCTTAGCAGAACCTTCATAATTCTGAAAAAGACCGCCGGTGACAGGGTTGTAGAGGGGCGATCCATATGGATGCCCGAAAAATCGAAGTCTTTAAGAGCTTCGACTATTGACTCGATTTCCGAGTCCTTAAGGCCATAAATCCTTCTTATCCTATAACCGAGGTTGATCTCCTTTCCAATCTCCTTAAGAAATTCTCTCCGATACGATTCCAAATTTGGAAAGGCGTCAGCCAGCTTTTCCGCTGCTACCAGCAAGTAGTAAAGCCCACCACCTGTATGGGGCTTGACCATGCCAGCTGAATCGCCGATCAGGGCTACATTACCCTTAACGAACTCTACCAGTTCTAATGGGATTAAACCGGAGTTGAGCTCTAAAATGCTTCCTTCAAATCTCCTAGAAACCGAAGGATGCTTTTCCAGAAGGTTCCTGAGGTACAGAATGGCGTTGGTTTTAGCGATCACTCCAACTCTGGCAGTGTCACCCAATGGAACCGCGTAGGCAAAGAAATCGCTGTAGGCCCTTCCGAGATAGATCTCGACAAAGTTCTCATCAATGGCCTCAAATTTGACCTCAAACTGAACTGC
>QNUZ01000174.1 GCA_004347865.1 Archaeoglobi archaeon
ATAGCATTTTTCATGCAAAAACTTCTTCGATGTGGAATTGTAGCTCAGATACCATTTAACGAGCTTGAAATACTCTCTGAGAGTTTTATTCAAAGCCAGGACTTTTGATTTATTCGGCCTGAAGACCTTGCCTACAACGCATATCTGGGCTTCCTTCTGCAAACGAACATCCCCAAGGCTTTTTTTCAACACAGAACTATTTAAGCTTTGCCCATTCATCAGAGCTAAAGCTCTGGGTTTTCTGGGCACCCATTTTTATAAATAAAAATCGGTGAAAACGTGATATTCTAGCGATTCCCATCCTTCAGCTTTTCGCCGGAACTTTCATTCTTTGCAGGAGCCGAGAGAAGCTCTGCCGTGTAGTCGATCTGCTCCAGAATTTCCCTAAAAACCCCGATGGTCTCATTGCTGTCGAGTCCAAGGGAAATTATTTTTCTGAATCTTTCCAGAAGCATTTCATAGAGTTCCATTACTGTTTCCGCGCTGAGTCTGGGATTCAGTTTTGCCAGCGATTCGATCGAATACCCTACAACAGGCTTGCCCGTTTGAACCGATGCGCTTTCAGCCTCTTCCCCCATTTTTAGCAGTTTCAATGCGATTTCGGTGATCTCCTCTCTGGAAAGGTTCCCTTCAGCTGCAGCTTTCAGAAGGTCATCCATCAGCCCCTGCGCTCTGATCTTTTCGGCCAGATCATTGCCAAGGGCAAGTGCAACCCTTGCTTTGAGCGTTGGCGATACCCTCTTTTCCGGGCTTTCTTCAGGAATATCCTTATCAAGCCCCCTCACAAATGAACCCTCAACCTCCGAATCGGGCAGTTTTTCCAGCTTCTTTTTCCCAAACATCGATCCCACCTCAACCTCCTCCACCTTCAGCCCGTCACCAAACACGGCAAAAATTACGGTCCTTTTGCAAGCCCATTTCCTGGCGCAGTCCAGTACATTCTGAAAGCTCCCGGCGCTGCACCAGACATGCCTGATTATGAAAGGAGAGGCTCTTTTCATGATTTCCGTCAGCTCCTCCTTGCCGGCGATCTCGACTTCGACAGCGTTCTGGTAATCCAGGTACTGACCGTCAAACGGGATGCACACAAGCTTTGGGCTTTCCCCGATTCCCGTCTTCGTTTTGGCAACGTAGTAGCCGTTTCTAATGTAGTGGTTCACGGCCCTCTCAATCAGCTCCCTACTCTCCCCGGAATCGCAGGATTTCAGGAAATCCCCGATGAACCCGTTCGAAAGGCTCACGAGCATCCTGTTCCCGAAGCCGGTCTTCCTGACGTAACCTTTTGATGCCATCATCGAGATGACCCTGTTCAGGGTCTCCTGCTTCAAACCGGTGGCATCGGATATGTCGCCAATCGAAGCTGAGCCGCCCATGGAAATCAGCACCTGGATTATTCTCTGCGGGATGACAAAGGGCGGATCTATGTACCTGAAAATGGGGTTTATCATTTCAAAGCCGAAGGGTACATCCTTTGGCCGGAATTCCTCAGTTCTCGCCTGTTCGATCGTTCTGACCTCTTCCGCCATGAATTCGTTAACCTTCAGAAGGAGCGGAGGAAGTGACTCGTCGCCGGCCCTCGAGCCGAGCTTCACAACGCAGTATCCTGTTGAGAGCGATCCGATCAAGCTCCTTATCTCTTTCTCGAAGCCGGGATCGACTGTTGCGAGAAGGCCGACGTCTTCGCCAGAAACGTTGAATATGAACTTGACACCGGCGTTTGTGATCGCAGCCTGCCTGACGTCATCGCTGAGCTGCTTTGCGTACTGGTGGGCAACGATCAAATGCAGCCCGAACTTTCTCGCCTCGCTCAGGATTGTCGCCAGGATGGGTAGGCTCTGGAGGGTCTGGAACTCGTCTATGACCACGAAGACGTGCTCGTCCCTCTTCTCCCCGTGCCTGATCAGCTTCGCGTAGTATATCTTCAGCAGGATCGTTGAAGCCAGCAGCGTACTGGCTGTCAGTCCGATGTGCCTCTGGGGGAGTGAGAAGAAAACAGTCCTCTTTTCCTCGAGAAATCTCCCGATATCTATCGTTGTCGAGGACGTGATCGCTCTCAGCAGGCTGTCGGCGGCGAATATCTGGAGTCTCGAAAGCGTGGAAACAAAGCTCTGGCTGGGCATGTTTCTCAGCGTTTTCTCCTCCTCCCTGAACTGTTGATCCGAAATGCCGACATCCTGGCCGTTGTAGATTGCCGTGATAACTTTGTAAAGGCCTGCAAGGGTTGGAACTCCACCATGCTTGTATATCTGCCTTGTGACAGTCTGGAGAATGTAGCGAACGTTCATCGCGGTCTCGGGAAGGTGAAAGGCGTTGCTGAACAGGTTCATCAGCTCGTCGACGCTCATCAGCACCTGCTGGTTCCTGTCCTTCATTGCCGGTAGCTCGAGCGGGTTGATTCCGAAGGGCGAATGCACGGGGTGCAGGTACACCGAGTCGCCTATTACCTTCGCCATTTCCTCGCTCAGCTCGCCGTGCGGATCGATAACGAAAACCGGATATCCGAGATCGTGCAGGCCCTTTATGATAATCTTCAGCAGGTTCGTTTTTCCGCTTCCGGTCCCTCCTATGATGTATGCGTGCCTGTAGAGGTCGCTGGGATCGAGGCTGAATATTTTGTCCTCAACCCTTCCCAGTACAAGCGCACCCCTGCTTATGTCGGCGGAGAGCATTTTCGCGAACCTGGTGAACTCTATCCAATCGCTTCCCGCATAGGGGAGCAGCGGGAGCTTCAGAATACTGCGATAGGTGGCATTAAGCACCCTGAGGCTCATTCTTGGCATCTCCGGAGGCAGAAGAAGTCTGTAGAAATCCTCAAACCGCTTTACGCGCCTAATCCTCCACTTCACGGGCGCAACGATGAACTTCTCCATCAGCTCACCGCAGCGCTCGGCCGTTTCCCTGTCGTCCGCGAATATGGCCATTCGGAGCAGCATGGGCTTTCCCGAAAGCTTTTCCTCTAGGGGCCTAGCAGATGCCTTCGGATTCCTCCTCATCGAAGCGATCCTTTTTTCGATCGCCCTCTCCAGTTTGGGACTGACACTTGCGGAAAACAGAAGCCCCGTCTCAGGAGGGAGAGCGAAGACGGCATCTATCCCGCGGTCGAGGATGTATTCCGTTCTCAGGGCTTCACCTTCGGATCTCGGAATTAGAAACGCTACGTATTTCCTTGGCAGTGGATCTCCCCTCTCCAGTTCGAAGCTCTTTGAAATCCTCTCTGAATTCCCGCGGATTATTGCGTAGACCATAACCTTTTCCCTGTGCCTCTCGTAGTAAAGCGAAAAGCTCATCCCGAAATCTTCCAGGCTTGGCTGTGCGTTCAGCCTCGGGACGAGGTAGTTGCAGTCGTATTCCCCGTATATCAGCCCCCTTGAGAAGTCGGGAAGTGCAAAAGGCCCGCCCTTGAGCTGGGGAAGGTTCTTTTCTAGCCTTCGGTACATTGCAAGCTGGCCCTCAACGGAGTCCTCACTGCGATACCGCAAAGGCAACCTCATAGGGTTCACCCGCGGCCCTCGTGATGCTGGCCTTGAATACCGAAATCCCGTTTCTGACCTCTAAAATGGTCGAGAGCCGCGAATCCGTGATGGAGTACGGCAGCTGAACTTCCTGGAGACCGCTGGTGGTTGCAATCTTGACCGAGTAGTCCCAGCTTCCGGAAACAAAGCTCAGGGATATGTTCCCCGTTGTGGGATTGAAGTAGCAGTCCAAGGCCTCTACCGAGGCGACGGCCGGAGCTTTCTGCACAGGCGGTGAAAGCGCTCTCAGGTAGGCCGGCCGCTGCTCGGACTTCCCGCCTACGAACGATGCCACGCCCGATTTAAGCAGATAGCTCCTAGGTGGGACCTCAATTGTCACACTCTGCGTGCCGTTCGCAGACGTGATATTCACAAGGTAGCCGCTTGCATTGCTGTATGCCTCCCAAACCCGCCCCGGTATTTTTGAGCCGGAAACGGTTACCGTTATGTTCTTTGCCGGGTCAAAGGGCCTGATCACCACGCCTTTTCCACCGGCAGAAGCGGGATAGAGCTGCATGCTAGGGGATCCGTCGAAAAAGGGGAGGTATATCTCGCCCCTGCTCACCGGAGACCCGTCGAGGTACGCACCATCCGTGGCCAGGATCCCGAGCTCGAGGAATGCAGTCACGGGAGTGCTGAATACGGGGTTGAAGTTCGCATTCAGGGCCTTTCCTTCCAGAGTTATGCTC
>QNUZ01000175.1 GCA_004347865.1 Archaeoglobi archaeon
AGCTTCCTCGATTCTCTGCCTTTGCCTTTCACCGAAGACTATCGGAAGGCTTATTCTCTTCTCTCTGTTAAGGCTCAGTGTAAGCCAGTACGGCGTTAGAGCGTTGTCTGTCTTGGAAAAACTGTAGCACCTCTCATCGAAGCGTATGGAAATCCTTTTAAGCTCCAGAACGCTGCTTTCTTTTCTGTTCTCCTCAAAGCCCTTCAGGATCTCGACAGCCTTATCTCTGGCTGTCTGGATTAAAGCTGTGTTGAGATTAAACAGCCTTTTTGCGTCTTCATAGCATTTTTCATGCAAAAACTTCTTCGATGTGGAACTGTAGCCCAGATACCATTTAACGAGCTTGAAATACTCTCTGAGAGTTTTATTCAAAGCCAGGACTTTTGATTTATTCGGCCTGAACACCCTGCCTACAACGCATATCTGGGCTTCCCTCTGCAAGGAACATCCCCAAGGCTTTTTTTTCAACACAGAACTATTTAAAGCTTGCCCGTTCATCAGAGCTAGAGCTCTGGGTTTTCTGGGCACCCATTTTTATAAGTTGCTCAAATCGATTTTTTATGCTTTAATAGCGCGACGTAGTGGAAGGGGAGCTCAAAACTCCTCAAAATCTCAAATCCTCTGCAGATTTCCAGTATCTCATTGAGAGATATCCTCTTATCCACGGGTGGACCAAAATCACTGTGAACTTTTTTCCATTCCGCAACGAGTACGAAATCCGCCCTTTTTGCCCAAGAGAGATAATCTTTCGGATTCTCCATTTCATGCAGGGCGTTCGAAAAGACAACAAGATCGATCTTAAAATCGATTTTGGGAGGTTCAGCGGAAACGATTATGCCAACATTCCTTACTCCCTCCTTTTTAAGTTTTTCGTAAAGTTTTTCGGCCATTTCATGACTTATCTCGACTGCATAGACTTTTTTAAAAATTTTGGAAAGGGGAATCGTAAGGTAACCTGTTCCGGCGCCTACGTCGAAAGCTACGTTCTTCTTCATTTCTCTTATTCCTCCAATTGCTCCCAAGACTTTTTCCGCTGGAAAAAACCTTCTTATTTGAGAGGATTCGAGTTCATCTATGAGTTCGGACCATCGAGGCATGAGTGAGCTCTTTTTACATGCTTAAAATTTTTCCGTCTGAATTTGACTCCTGTGCGCTTAATTCCAGAGATTGTTGCTTCCTGAGATGTCTTAAAACTGAAAGCCCCGTTCTCCAAGGCAGGAGTAGGTCAGCTACCAACCCTGTTCACATTAGAATCAAAGAGTGCACCTCTATGCCCCCGCCGGGAATCGAACCCGGGTCTAGGAGTCCGCAGCCCCTAAGGATATCCGCTACCCCACGGGGGCAGTTTAATTGTTATCCTAGAAGTGAGCTACTGGACTTCCCTCTGCACGGGAACATCCCCAAGATCTTCAGCACAGAACTATTTAAACCTTGCCCATTCATCCCAGAGCTAAAGCTCTGGGCTTTCTGGGCACCCATTTTTATAAACTTATCTATTCGCCCACAAAATTTGATATACCCCTCAGGGGACTATTTTCTATAATGCTCTGGACAGAAAAATACAGGCCAAAAAATTTGGATGAGGTAGTTGTAAGCAAGGAAGCACTCTCAAAAGTCTTAGAATGGGCTAAAAAGTGGCAGAATGGGACATGGAGGCCTTTGCTGCTAGCAGGACCTCCCGGAATTGGAAAAACCTCCTTGGCTATAGCTCTTGCGAACACCATGAAGTGGGAATACGTTGAAATGAATGCAAGCGATCAGAGAAACTGGCAGATAATAAACAAAATAGTAGGGGAAGGGGCTTTTAACGAGACTATAAGCAATGAAGGTGAGTTTCTGTCCTCTAAATCTGGAAGATTGAAGCTAATAATACTTGATGAAGTTGATAATATCCACAAAAAAGAGGACACCGGTGGAGAAAGTGCCCTGATTAGAATAATCAAAAAAAGGCCAAGACAGCCTATTATATTGATAGCGAACGATCCATATCAGCTATCCAACGAGCTCAGAAAGCTTTGTGAGTTTTTAGAGCTGAAAAGGCTAACAAAAACTCAGATTTTGAAGGTCCTCCAAGAGATATGCAAGAGGGAAGGAATAAAATGCGAAAAAGAAGTGCTTGATGGGATTGCGGAAAACGCTGAGGGGGATCTTAGAGCTGCGATCAACGATCTTCAAGCCATTGCCGAGGGAAAGAAGGAGATTGGACCCGAGGATCTTGTTGTAAGCAAGAGAACGCGAGAAGTGGATGTTTTCAAAGTGCTCCAGAAGATCTTCAAGACGAAATATCCCCCCTATGCCGACGTATGGTTACTCGATGAGTCGCCCGAAGACTTAATACAGTGGATAGAAGAAAACATCCCCCTCGAATATTCCGGAGAGGATCTGTTTAAAGGATATCTGGCTCTTTCAAGGGCGGATATTTTCATCGGCAGGGTGAAAAGGAGGCAATTCTACCGGCTTTGGAAGTATGCCACATATTTGATGACAACCGGGGTCCAGCAGATAAGGAAAGAAACGAGGCCGGGGTTTACAAAGTATAGGCGTCCTCAGATCTGGCAGTTTATGTTCCAGACAAAGCAGAAAAGAGAGCTAAGGGATATGGTACTCAAGAAAATCTCAAATTATTCCCACCTGTCAACTGAGAAGGCAAAAACCGAGATGCTCCCCATTCTGATTCTTTTGTTGAAAAATCTTGAAGTCGAAAAAGCGGCAAAGATTGCGGCATTTTATCAGTTTAACAGAGAGGAACTCGAATTTTTGGTAGGAGAAAGGGCTGGGGAGATTGCAGATTTCATCGAAGAAAACAGATTGCACAGAATCGACGAGAGCTGGATTTCTGTAGAAGCTGAGGAAAGACTTGAATCGGGTGCAAAAGAGGAAGAATTGAAAGATAAACAGAAGCCGAAGGAGAAGAAGGTAAAAGATTTAACTCTAGACAGCTTCTTCTCTTAGCATGAGCTTCAAACTTGAAGATGCAATAACGCTCCCTGAAAAGGGTCTGGCTGACGAGATCGTAGAAGAGATCGCAAAACGCACGGGAAAAAATTATCAGGAACTTTTCTCGATGATTAGCGAGAGACAGGAGAGAATGAACAATCTTGTCAGCTTCGAAGTAGTTGCACTTGTCGTTGCAAAGGAGTACGGAGTGGACATTTCAAAATATTTGGCAATATTAGAAGAGAGAATTTTCAATGAGACTGTTTAGAGATGCGGCGATAATAGGTAAAAAAGCTGTGATCGCAGATCTTCATTTTGGACTCATCTCTTTTTACGATAGGGAACTATTGGAAAAAGTTTTACGGCTGGCAGAACGTTTTCAAACTCTCATAATCGCTGGAGATATCAAGCATATCGGGAAAAAAAGTCCTGTAGACGATTTTTTGGCAAAGATCTCCGAAATAGCTGAGACTATAATAATCCACGGAAACCACGATATAGGAATAAAGGGCCACAAGGCTATTAAGGTAGGGAAGTACGGAATATTCCACGGCCACTCTGTTCCCGAAGATACCATAATGAATTCCGAGAAACTTATTTTAGCTCATGCACATCCCTCGGTTTTCATACCTTCGGAGGTTGGTGGGCATAAGGAGAGAGCGTTTCTTTTGGGAGAAATAGACTGGGACAATACCAAGAAAAAAGTCGTCGTTCTTCCAGCCTTCAATGAACTCTGTTCATCAACTGCAGTAAATTTAGAAAAACCCGCCGGTTTTATTTTCAGGAAATTTGATTACAGTAATTGGGATGCGATTCTTGTTGATGGAACAGTTTTGAGCTTAAGAGCAATTTCAAAGAATAAGATATTCTGAACGAGTTGGGTTTAGAAAACGCTTCTTCTTAGCGTAAATTTGACTATCTTCGACACTAGAATTATTTTAGCCCTGTGCCCGAGATGCCGGAAGAAGCTAAGCCTGAATGGTTACAGGATTAAAGAAGCACCAGATGAATGCAGGAGCATCCGTTTACCCCGAAAGCTCCCTCAATGACGATCGGAAGGGATGAAAAATCCGAGAAGAGAGGTAGATAAAAGTTATGATAGCGGAACGGAGATTGCATCATCATAATTTCTGGTCAATTCCAAAAAAATAAAATATCCTCCGGCAACCATGCAATATGCTTCTTCTGGAGCAGGAGGCCAAGGAGCTTCTGGAGGGCTACGGGATCAGGACTGCGAAGGGGGTTGTCTGCGGG
>QNUZ01000176.1 GCA_004347865.1 Archaeoglobi archaeon
ATTTCCTGTCTTTAATGGCAAATGTGCACCACTTAGCACCGCCTCTTCTTTCGCGGATGCATTTCTTGGTGCCTCGATGTTCTTGAATGGGAAGGCAATAATGTGGGAAGACATAAATAAATACACCACTGTGCATTTTCACGCCACGCAGGGTAGTCCAGAGGAAAAGGCTGCTGGGGGTAGGCGGTATCTCGAGAAATATCGAACAGGGGCTATCTCTTCAGGAAAAGTCTTATATCCAAAAGGAAAAGCAACTATCTTCTTTATTTTTGATGAGGAGACGCTTTCAAAGTACATCCTGCCTCCTTGGGACAGGAATTTAGAAGAAACCCTCTGGTCGATAAGTAGGATAGGGAGCAAAGAGTCAATATTTTCTGTCAATAAGGCAGAGCTGGTCGAGGTCAAGAAAAAATCAGAAGATGTTGTAAAGACAAAACTCTATTTTCCAGCAGAAGCAGGTGAAGTTAGAACAGGCGAGGAATTCAGATCCTACAAACTTGCCTTCTGGAAGGGCGGATGGGGTAGAGACGATCCTCCTGTTTTTTCAGAGTATGTCATACCTGGCAGCCGCTCCCCTATATCGTCTGAAGCAATTTCTGTTCGGGTTAAGGGATCTTCGTACGAATTCGCCTCCGATGAGGTCATGATCCTTGAACGATGAAGGAAGCATCTCGTCTGCATACGATGATTTTTGCAGATCAAGAAATTGGTTTCCTAGGCGACTAATCTCAGAAGGGTTGAAAGAGCTCGAAATGCAATTAGGCAATGGAAAACCTGTTCTTCTGTTGTTGGATCTGCCAACTTCTTATGGCAAGACTACTATAACTGTTTCTTTGGCAAAAAGGGCGATTGAAGGCAATTCTTTTTTCTCAAGGATCATTCATGTATTGCCTATGCGTAGCATTGCTGACCAGCTTGGGAAAGAGGTTGTTTCCTGCCTAAAGCAAGAGAATGAAAACGGCGAATTTGAAAGGAAAGTCGCAATACAGCATCTTGGCCTTCAAGAATCTCCATACTTTGCAAAAAAAGTGGTGATTACGACTCTGGACACATTTGTTTTGAATTTCTTCAAGGCTCCAGTTAAAGAATTTTCGAGAGTGTTGGATGAGCGCGGCACACATTTCGACTTCCCTAGGGCACAAATTTACTCTGCATTTGTTATATTCGACGAGTTCCATTTGTTTTCAAAACTGGGGACTGGAACCGAAGATGCTAAAGCAGTGTCAAAATCTTTGACCTCCGTGCTTTCCGCCATCAAGTCTCTGTGCCTGGCTGGTGTGCCTGTAATAGTTATGACGGCGACTATGCCATCAATAATGAAAAAACTTTTGGTCAAAAAACTTGGCGAATATGGTATAACTATTATAGAAAAAATTTACTCTAAAGGAGATGACCAGGCATTCGAAGAAGATCGGAGATCAAGGACAATCAATTTTCACAAAATTCAGAGAGATACCGTTCCAGAGCTATGTGAACGTTTCTTGAGGGAAGGAAAGAAGGTGCTCTGCACTTTCAATACTGTAAGAGATGCCGTTTATTGCTTTAATGAGCTCAAGCACTTGGATCCTTTTCTAATACATGGAAAGCTTCCGGAAGGTATCAGGAAAAAAAGAGTTGATGAGATCTCTTCAGGTGAAAATATGGAGGAAAATACCCCTAACCTAGCGGTCACAACGCAAGTCGTCGAATCTGGCGTCAACTTAAGCTTTGATGTATTAATAACTGCTTCTTGCCCAGCGGACAGGTTGATGCAACGTTCCGGAAGGGTCGCCAGAGAAAAAGGGGCACATTTAGGGGAGGTTTACATAGTCGAAGACAGCAAATATGCTTCCTTTGGACCCTATAATCAGTCCATATGCAAGAAAACATTGGATTTGGTCATTGAAAAGCAACAGATTAATCGGGATATAATCGATGAAGTCTATAGTGGGGAGTCTATTGAAGTTGATAGAAGTTTATGGGAGGTTCTTAGTTGGCTTGACAACTTTGTACTGCTAGACTCTGCAAATGTGGATAGGGCGTTGGAATTTTACAAAGGTTTTACAGACAGTTTTGGAATTGTAACCGGATTCATGGAGTCAAAGGTGCCTTCAGCCGAAAGAAGGGAGTTTGCTGTAGGCCTTTCTGAGGCTGAGGCAAAACGCGTGTTGAAGCTTAGGAAGAAAGTGGTAAGAGAAAATGAAATAATAAATTTGGACAAGGACGAAAGCTGTTTAAGAACTCTTTTGGGGGCTCCATCCCTTTCGTTAGAGCTGCAGCTCCAGGGATACGAGGGTATTGCCTTAGATGAATTCGATCCTGAAATAGGCTATGTCTGGCTGGAGGATTAAAGATTGAACGCTCTTGCTTATACAAATCAAGAATTGAAATCGCACGCAATCAACACTTCAGAAATTGCTTTAAAATATTCAGGGAAATGTTATGCTGAGGTTTGCGCGAGAAGGATACGTTCGGTCTTAAACAAACCGTTTTCATCTAGCGACTTTAATTATATAGTAAAGGTCGCTTCGACATTTCATGACGCTGGCAAGGCTGCAGACCATTACCAAATGCAATTTGAGGCACAGCAAAACAAAAAACCTAGTTTTTCATTGCATGAGATTCCTTCAGCCATAATTACCAAGACTTTTATGGAACAAAAAGGCAATGATTATGAGTCAATTCTATTGGCGTCCTTAGCAGTGCTTTTTCATCACACTGCAATGCGCCCGTACAGATTGCAGGAAGATCTTCTAAAGTCAAGAAATCATACTTGGAGCTTTAGTAAATTCAAGGCTGATATCGATCTTTTGTCGGAAAAGGTTTTTGGAACGAAGTTTTCGTTACAGAGGATTGAGAAGGAAAATGCTATGGCTTTTATGAAATGGGTGGGAAATGTTACCCGTAGTGCCAACATAAGTCGTTATGCCAAGCTTTATTGTTTGGTTTTGAATCCTGTGATTTATGGGGACAATATAGATGCTAAATCAAGAGGCATAAGCAAAAAGAGAAGCAAGTTTGTCGAGGAATTGGAGGAAACTTTAGATGCATGAATCCGTGGAATTGAAAATTTCGAACTTCGGAATAGTCAGACATTATGTAATTAGCTTTGTAAATATGATGGATAAGGAGAAGGCCGATCTAAGGATAGAAGGCAACCGGATAAAAGTTCAATCCAAAGGTGCCCCTTTGCCATCCCTTTTTGCTGAAGTCTTTTATAAAGCCGAAGATCGGCTTCGAAATTATGTTGAGCGGAATCCACTTAAAGAGGAAACTGAAGCCGATACTGTTAGTAAAAAGAGTGAAAAGAAGCCCAGAGTCGATATACCTGCAAGCGGAAAAAATGACAAACGCATCTTGGTAAAGATAAAAAGAGACCTGAAAATTCCAACGGACACTAGTTTTGTAGATGTATTCCATCAATTTGGTCAGTACATAGAAAAAATGGAAATAAACGAGTTCAAATCTTTGGCAGAAGCACAAAAGATACATTCTCCTATATCAATATTCAAACCTGAATTGTATGGCTATACAAGGGGACCCTATTTTGATGGAAAATTCAAATCAGAAGAGGTTTCAGGGGATGAGGCAAAACTATCCACTTGGGAATTTCTGATCCGTTTAGCTGGATACTCTATTGCAAGAATAGGGAATGTCAGGATTCCTTCTGGAAATAAACCAATCTATTTAACGGTGCTTGCCCTCCCAACCGATCTCGGATACACAAGAAGCAATTTTGAGTTAATGCTTGACTCGATGAAAGATTTTCCTGGTTTCAAGCCAGAAGAAGGCATGATAATGTGGATGGCCATGAATCTTCCTGTATATTTGGACGAGCTGCTCGTTGTAGGCATGAAGGATCCAGCGGGCAGTTCGCCGGCAGAGATTAGAATTGGTCTAAATGTCCCTCTGGCTTCCTATAGGGCAAGGGCGAACGAGTTCCTTAGGAGAGTCAACAGTGGCGATGGGAAGAAGTCGATTCAATGGATCATCCGTACAGCTATGTGGGAAAAGGAGGCCGATTCCGAAAGAGATCTTTTAAAACTGCTGTTTGCGGCATCGCAAGGAGACAGGAGATCTCGAGAGGAACTGATG
>QNUZ01000177.1 GCA_004347865.1 Archaeoglobi archaeon
GAGGCTGTAATTCAGCTCGGATTTTTATACAATAGAATTAAAAAGACAGACAGGGCTGAGGTTATGCTCGATAAGGCCAGTCAGCTCATGGAGGAGCTTGCTCAGATACAGGAGGTTGATTCCAAGACTGCCAACTTGTTGAGGGAGCTTGAAAAACAGCTGGAAAGGCGGCAGAATTAGGGCTCGGTATTTGAATGCTGAAATTAAAAATTCAAAAATCCTGATGCTGAATTTAGCTTAAAAAGCCGTAGAATTCAGAAAAAGTTAAAAATATCGGGAATTGTTTCCTTTTATGATCATCACAGACAATCACATGCACGTCTACAGGCATCTTAAGCTTGAAGCCATTGAGCAGTTCAAGCAGGCAGGAGGCACTCACGTTCTTCTTGTGTCCCTTCTGGCCCATCACTACGACGTTAACCCAAAAACAGGAAAAGATTTTGTCAAAGTTTTTGAAGAACACATAAGCATGGTAAGGAAGGCGAACAGGATTGTCAAAGCTTATGCGGTTCTTGGGGTTCATCCGGCGGAGATCACGATTCTTGGCCCGAGATACGGGTTTGAAAGAGCCGCCGAGATCATGAAAGAGGCGTTGGATATAGCCGGTGAATATGTTGCCAAAGGGGAGGCGATTGCGATAAAAAGCGGGAGACCGCATTATCGGGTCGATAGTCATGTGTGGAGGCTGAGCAACGATGTAATGAGGCATGCGTTTGAAATCGCCAAAGAGGTGGGATGTGCGGTTCAGCTCCACACTGAAAGCTACAACAGGGAAATGGGGATGGAAATTGCAAAAATCGCAGATGAAGTCGGGCTCAGGAGGGAAAAGGTTGTGAAGCACTTCTCTCCACCAAAAGTCAGAGAGTTCGAAGAGATCGGAATATTTCCTTCAGTAATTGCGGGAAACGAGAACGTTCTCGCGGCAGCGAGGGAAGGTTCACGTTTTGTTGTAGAGACGGATTACATAGACGATCCAAAACGTCCAGGAGCCGTTCTTGGACCGAAGACAGTTCCAAAGAAGGTTAAGGAGCTGCTTCGCCACGGATTTGACGAAGATTTCATATACAAAATCTGCAAGGAGAACATAGAGAAGCTCTATGGAGTTGAACTTGAGGGGTAGGCTTCTGGAGGACTTTGCGGAGCTGAATGCAACCGCAGATATCGAGAGGCAGGGTTTTGGTTTCAAAAAAGGAGACAAGATCTACCTTCACCCTGTGGAGGCTTTTTATCTTCAGATGAACAGAAAAGCATTTTTCGCCGACATAGAAGAGCTTAGAAGTTGGGTTGAGGAAAGAGTGGGGTCTTTTCCCGAGTATTACTTTGTTTATGAAGACCTCAGGCGTAGGGGGTACAGAGCGAGGCCTCAGAGTGACGTGATAATCTCAAAAAAGGTCTTTTATCCGATTTCGGAGAAGAATGCCATAACTCTGGAAGAGCTTTTGGAAAAGCTTCGCAGATCAGGGGAGGTAGTTTTGGCTATAGTTGACGAGGAGAGCGAAATCACGTATTATCTCGCCTCAAAGCCTGAGCTGAAAGGAGAGCAGACAGAGGCGCTTCCAAAAATTCGCGGGATTTTGTTAAAAGACCGGGTAATTACGGAAAACTTGGAGATTTTCAGGAGGTTTTTTTACGGAAGCGAAATTGGAGGCATCGTCGTGCTGTCCTTACTTGAGAGCCTTTATCTTTTCGAAAATGGTATTCTCGAGCTCGACTCTCCTGAAAAGCTGTTTGAGGCTATAAAAAATTCCGAAGGCTTTGAAGATAGGTATAGGGTCTACAAGGATCTGAAGGAAAGAAAATTCGTTGTAAAGACCGGATTTAAGTTTGGAAGTGATTTCAGGGTGTACAGGAAAGTGGAGTCAGCAGAGGATCTTCCGCATTCTGAGTTTTTGGTTTTAATTGCACGCTCTGAAATAGCTCCGAGAGATTTGGCTAGGGCGGTAAGACTTTCGAACAGCGTAAGGAAAAAGCTTTTAATTGCATATGGGGGCGAATACATTCTCTTTGACCGGGTAAGAGTATGAAGGTTGCTGTTGGATCTAGAAATCCCACCAAGATTGAGGGTACTAGGTTGGCCTTTGAGCAGTTCTTTGAAGACGTCAAGGTTTTTGGAATAGAAGTGGAACCGAGGTTTAGACAACCCTTCAACGAGGAAACGCTGGCTGGGGCAATAGAGAGAGCGCTTAAGATATATTCTGATGAATTTGACTTTTCGGTGGGAATAGAGGCGGGTTTGATGAGTGTAAGGCACACCATTACCGGATACATGGATTTCCAGGTCGCAGTGATTTACAACGGCGAGAAGTTCACAATAGGCTTTGGTCCCGGGTTTGAGTATCCCAGAGTGGTTGTTGATAATGCCCTGAAGGGGATAGAAGTTGGAAAAACGATGGAAAAGATCTCGGGAATAGAAAAAATCGGCTGGAAGTTTGGGGCAGTACACTACCTGAGCAAAGGAGCGATCTCCAGAACTGAACTTTCTAGGATTGCAGTTACAATGGCTCTCATTCCCTGGCTGAATAGGGGACTCTATGAGATCTGAGGGCCTACTGTACAATTGCGGGCAATTTTGGATTGATCTTCAAGGCTGAGCTGGGAGCACATTTCGATCTTAGACCATTTTAATTTTGAAACCAATTTTGGAGACCGAAAACTGCTAATAAGCTTTTCTATTGTCTCCCCTGAAGGGCTGGGCTTTCAGTTGTAATAAGCTTAAAATACCTATCGTTTTCAAGAATGTGTGGTCGGGATGTTGTCTAAACTTTTTCTCCACGAGAAAACTGTGGAAATCCTGCTGAATATCCTAGAGGCAGAAGAAAGGGGGGAGAAGGTGTACCCTCTTCAGATTTCTAACATCCTGAATTCGCCTTATAGTCATATTTCGAGGGTTATCGGAGAATTTGAAAAAAACTGCATAATTGAGAGTAAATTGGAAGGTAGGACAAGAGTATTAAGGTTAACAGAATGCGGGAAAAAAATCGCCCTATTGCTCCGGGATCTAAAAAATGAACTCGAAAAAGACCTGGTATCTATTATGAAGGTCAGAAAGTTGCAGGAAATTTACGAAAACTCAAAGAAAGATTTTTATTGCTTAGCCCCAATTATTGCAGAGCTGGAAATTTTGATGAATTCCACAAAGGATGAGGGTGTGCTTGAGGAGGTTAGAAGGCTCAAAAAACGTTTAGAGAGCGAGTCCTATGCTGAGAGCTTTGGAAGGAATGAAGGATGAAATGGTCAAACTGCTATGCAGGCTCGTGGAAGCGAAGGCAATTTCTCCGGACTTCGGGGGAGAGGGAGAGGCCGAGAAAGCAGACATTCTGATGGAGTACCTTGAAGACTTCGATTATGTCGAGAGGTTCGATGCAAAGGACGACAGGGCGAGGGAAGGGATCAGACCGAACATAGTTGCCAAGGTTAAGGGGGTTTTGGACAGGACGATCTGGATAGTAACCCATCTGGATGTAGTTCCCGAGGGAGACGTGAGACTCTGGAGAACTCCACCATTCAAAGCCGTTGTTGAGAACGGAAAGATATACGGCAGGGGCAGCGAAGATAACGGGCAGAGTATTGTCTCCTCCCTTTTTGCAGGCATCGCAATTCTAAATTCTGGAATTAAACCGAAGTACAATCTGGGTCTTGCATTTGTTTCGGACGAGGAGAGCGGTAGTGAGTATGGCATCAAGCATTTGCTGAGGCAGAGGGTTTTCTCCAAGGGGGACTTCTTTATAGTTCCTGACGTCGGATCTCCGGAGGGTGAGCTGATAGAGATTGCAGAAAAGAGCATTCTATGGCTGAAGTTTGAGGTATTCGGAACCCAGTCGCACGCAAGCAGACCAATAATGAACGCATCGAGGAGAGCGATGAAGTTTATTCTGGATCTCGACGAAAAACTCCACACAAAGTTCAGCGCCAAAGACGAACTCTTCGATCCGCCTTATTCGACCTTTGAACCGACAAAAAGGGAAAAGAACGTTGATAACGTGAACACGATCCCCGGACTCGATGTAAGCTA
>QNUZ01000178.1 GCA_004347865.1 Archaeoglobi archaeon
GGCTGATCTACAACAGGGATTTGAACGCATGCATAAACATAGCCCATGCCTTAACGAGGGGCATGGGATGGGAGCTTGGCTTTTGAACCGGCATATGAGGGGAAGGGCGTGAAGCATCCCTTAACGCCGGAAGCTCCCGGCTTCAGTTGTGGAGCAGCTCACTTCACAACTTCAAGAACGATCGAAGGACAGACCCTCTTCACACCGTTAAACTTGGAAATTCTATCGTGAACCTCGTTCAGCTTCTCAAAAGAATCTGCAATTATTTCGGCGAGGATTGTGTGATCGCCCGATGTTAAGTATAGGGCGAAGACTTCTTCGATCTCTTTCAAGGCATTCATGGTTTTCCAGATATGCTCGGGTTCAACGTCTAAGCCTGTGAAGGAGACGAATAGTCCCGCTTTTTTGAAGTCCAGAATTGCTCTATATCCAAGCAAAATTCTCTGCTCTTCAAGCTTTTCGATCCTCTTTCTTATTGCAGTTTCAGTAACATCTAGTTTTTCTGCTATTTTCGTCTTCGGAATTCTTGCATTTCTTAGCAAATTCAGTAGTATTTCCCTATCTTTTTCGTCCACATAGAAAGTATATCTGTAGCTTAATAAGTTATGGTTCGAAATTCGAAAGAAAAGGTTATATATTTAGATTGTAACTTATTGAGGGTGATAGTATGATATTGTTGGGGGAGAAGTTTCCCGAGGTTGTTGTTAAGACAACGCATGGAGAAATGAAGCTGCCAGAACACTACGCTGGAAAGTGGTTCGTCCTGTTTGCACATCCTGCAGACTTCACGCCTGTTTGCACAACCGAGTTTGTCGCTTTTCAGAAGAGATACGAACAATTCAGAAAGCTCAACTGCGAACTCATAGGACTTAGCATAGATCAGACCTTCAGCCACATAAAGTGGGTGGAATGGATAAAAGAGAAGCTGGGAGTTACCATAGAGTTCCCGATCATCGCCGATGACGTTGGCGAGATTTCGAAGCTCCTTGGGCTCATACATTCAGCGAAGGGCACAAACACGGTAAGGGCTGTCTTTGTGGTCGATCCAAACGGCGTTGTAAGGCTGATAATCTACTATCCGCAGGAGATCGGGAGAAATATGGACGAGATCCTGAGAGCGGTTAGAGCATTGCAGATAAGCGATGAGAAAAAAGTCGCAATGCCTGCAAACTGGCCCAATAATGAGCTTATCGGTGATAAGGTCATAATTCCTCCTGCGAGAACGGTCAAAGAAGCGATGGAGAGACTTGAAAAGATAAAGAGGGGCGAACTCGAAGGTTACGACTGGTGGTTTGCATTTAGGAGGGTCTGAGGTGGTTGTATGACCGAACTGCTTCAGGTCTACAAATGCGAGATTTGCGGGAATATAGTAGAAGTGCTTCACGCTGGGAGGGGGCAGCTTGTCTGCTGCGGTAGACCGATGAAGCTCATGGAAGTAAAGAAAGTCGAAGAGGGTAAGGAGAAGCACCTTCCAGTTGTGGAAAGATCTGGAGATAGGATAGTAGTTAAGGTCGGGAGCGTTCCGCACCCGATGGAGGAAAAGCACTACATCGAGTGGATCGAAATTCTTGCAGATGGCAACGTCTACAGGAAGCACCTGAAGCCCGGAGAAAAGCCTATGGCAGAGTTCAGCTTGAAGGCTGAGAAGGTCTCGGCGAGGGGATACTGCAACATTCACGGGCTATGGCAGAGTGATTGAACATGAGTACACTTGAAAACCTCGTCAAGGCCTTCATCGGAGAGAGCATGGCAAGAAACCGCTATACATTCTATGCAAAGATTGCAAAAGAAGAGGGGTACGTTTTTCTGCAGAAAGTATTTTTGGATACAGCTGAAAACGAGAGAGAGCATGCGAGTCAGCTCTTCAAACTGATACAGAGGCTGAAGAAGGGAGAGATCATCTCTGTACAAGCTGACGCAGATCTGACCCTCGGTAACACGGTTGAGAATCTAAAATCAGCGATAAAAGGAGAACATTACGAGAACAGCGAGATGTATCCGAAGTTTGCCCAGGAAGCCGAAAAGGAGGGTTATAAAGATATTGCTGAGAACCTGAGAGCTATAGCTAAGGCGGAAGAACATCATGAGAGCAGATATCGCAGAATTCTGAACGAGATCGAGAAGGGCACCTTCTTCAAGAGAGATAGGGAAACTGTATGGATATGCCTTGAGTGTGGTTATGTACACATAGGAAAAGAACCTCCTGAGGAGTGTCCAAGCTGCAAGCATTCAAGAGCGTACTACGTTGCCCAGGACCTCCTATCTCTTTAATTTTTTAGGGCTAAGCTCAGCTTTTAAAGGCGAAGTAGTTCACAGCCCTTATAAAGCTAGCAAAAGATTTGCATATTTTGATGATTACTTATTTTGCGACGCAAGATCGAGCCTGACAGGCTAAAGAACCTCAATATGAGGCTTACCAGGCTGGAAAACCAGTCCGGATGGTTCTACCTAGGTTATTTGATTCCAACTTGGTTCGATACCAGATCGCAACGTTTTTAAGCCATTAAAAAATTAGGAACTTCTTGCCTTTATTGCCCTATAAAGGAAATATGCAAGCCCGCCGTATAGAATCAGAAAACCAAAGATGGCGAATGCTATTGCTTCAAGCGACATCTTTACCCCTCCTGGCCGTTATTACGGCTGAGACAAGCATTCCGAGCAGTATGACCAAAATGCCAACACAAAGAGCGTCGATGCTGTAATCTCCGTATGGTTTTTGTAGATTGCCCCAGATATCCAGAATTAAGAGTGAAGCAAGCACCGCCACGGTAGCATACTTCAGAGACCAATCCCACCAGCGTCCAATCTTGATCTCTGAGATTGTGTTTATATGGTCTCTAAGCGATGGTAAATTGAAGAACCAAGCAACCGCTATGACCTCGAGCAAAGCAACTAACACTAGTCCGTAGTAGTTAATGAAGTGGTCTATTATGTCGAGCCAGTATAGACCAGCGGTCGTCGTATAGACCAAACTTCCTAAGAAGCCTAAGGCAAATACTGTGTTCACAGCCCTCGTTCTGCTTATTTTAAATTTGTCCATAAGCGAAGAAGTTACCGACTCAACAAGGGAGATCGAAGATGTAAGCCCCGCGATTATCAGAGTAAGGAAAAAGATTGCAGCAACTAAATTTGGAAATCCAGGTATCAGATTCAGAGCTTGGGGGAACACTACGAATGCCAGCCCTACTCCACCTGCAACAACTTCTTGAACGCTTGTATTGGTTGCGAATGCCATGTAGCCAAGAGTTCCAAAAACCGCAAAGCCGATCAGAAAGCTGAAAGCGCTGTCAGCCAGCCCGACAATAAAGGAATTGTTTGCTATGTCGCTCTTTTCGGGCAAGTAGCTACCGTAGGCGATCATTATACCCATTGCAAGGCTAAGAGAGAAGAAGATCTGCCCAAAAGCAGCAATCCAGATTTTGTAGTCACCCAGCTTTGAGAAGTCGGGTCTAAGATACCATTCTAAGCCATCCAAGGCCCCTGGCAAAGTTTACAGCCCTGACAACAAGGATAATGGCCAGAAGCCATAATAGTGGCATCATCACCATATTGGCCTTTTCTATCCCCTTCTTTACCACCTGAAAGCCTCGCCCTTCAGGGCGGGGATGGCAGGAAAGGCTTATAAAGGCTCTAGTAGCTAGCAACTAGTAGCCAGCGTATGACGAAGCTCAAGTGCCCTAGGTGCAATCACATGGCGGGTAGTGAGGGCTTCCTAACCCTGACAATCAGGATGAGGGTTAGGCCCGAGCCCGAGTGCGAGGAAGAGCTCGTGGACTTGTTGAAGAGGTACAGAGACGCGCTCAACCACTCGGTCGAGAAGATCCTCGAGGAGAAGGCCACATCGCTTTCTAAAGCTCATGCGCTTCTCTACCGAGAGCTCAAGGAGGCTTTCCACCTGCCCTCCAAGATAGCTATGGACTGCTACAGGGAAGCGCTTTCAATAGCCAAGTCCTGGCTCAGCAATCCGAACAAAGGGA
>QNUZ01000179.1 GCA_004347865.1 Archaeoglobi archaeon
CGTCGCATCCACCATCGGCTCCGCAATGCTCAGATGCTTCCCGCACTTCTGCGCAAGGTTTATCACGAACGAGTCCAGCTCATCCTCGTCTTCGAAGACTATGTTTGTTCTGAGGTTTGTGTATTTGCGGTGGAAGATGTAGATTGGGACTTTGTAACCGTTGCAGGATATGTCTTCTATGTTGGGATCAAACATAAGGGGAGTTATCCGACTGTAAAGGATAGTCTTTTTCATTATATGGTAAAGAATCCGTATGTAGTCTGTGCCCTCAAGGTCAATCCTGAAATCGTCCAAGATCATGTTAACCTTTGTTCTCAGAGTTCGGTATTTATCACCGATTTCCTGTGGTTTGACGGGGTAATATTCAAGCTTTTGAGTAATCTCGTTGACTATTTTCATTTCAGCCTCGCTTATAGGAGGCTCGTTAATGAAATAGGCATACTCGTTTTCGTTATCACTATAGAGTATGTGAGCACTTGCAAAAACGAATCTTGAGTAAATAGGATATTTTTCAACCTCATACCAGCCTTCAGGAGGTTTAAATTCTTGCATCAACTTTTTTGCGAGATTTTTTGAAGCTTCCTCATCAAGCCACTCCCCTTTGGCACTCTTTTTAATTATTTCGAAAACTCCTCTCTGTTCTTTTTTGGTTTTTAGCTCAAGTGAGGGCTTTCTTATTCTGAACATCGTTGCCATAGAAATAATTCAATGTTCAAGAATAAAAGATTTTTCATTATTCTCATCATGCTAGTTTTGAATTTTTGGTTAGCAGAAAATTTTATGTGCCCACTTTGAGTTCTAGGTTCTATGGCAAGAAAACCAGCGAGGATGTGGAGGAGAATTAAGAGACCGTATACGAGGACCGAATACATAGATGGCGCACCGGGAACAAGGATTAAGATGTTCGACATGGGTAATCTTCAGGCCGATTTTCCTGTGATGCTCACTCTCGTTGCCAAGGACGCTGTTCAGATAAGGGACAATGCCTTGGAAGCAGCGAGAGTCATCGCTAACAAATACATAGCGAAATACGCAGGTTCCAACAATTACAAGCTGAAGGTACGAGTATTCCCCCATCATGTCCTGAGGGAGCATAAGATGGCGGTTGGAGCCGGAGCGGACAGAGTTTCCCAAGGTATGAGGGCAGCCTACGGTCGTCCGGTTGGCAGAGCAGCACAGGTGAGACCGGGAACAAAGATAATGTCAATCTGGGTTAGGCCGGAACACTTTGATTTAGCAAAGGAAGCCTTCAGAAGGGCATCAATGAAACTGCCTACAGATACGAAAGTCATAGTTGAAAAGGGAGCGGAGTTGCTAAAAGGTAAAATCTAATTTTTACAGTTTTCGGGTTTTTAAGGCAAAGCTTTTCAAGCTCCGGTTCTTCTTTCCTTCATGGACGTTCTCTTCACTCTCGATGTTGGGTCGACTACCCAGGACTTCGTACTTTTTGCCGAGAAAAATCTCAGAAACTGTCCGAAAGCGGTTCTTCCCTCTCCTACTAGGATTGTAGCCAGCAAAATCGAGAAGGCCAATGGAGATGTTTTTCTGTACGGTTACACGATGGGAGGAGGGGCTAGCACGAAAGCGGTGAAAAAACACATTGAGAAGGGCTTCAAAGTCTTCGCGACCCAAAGATCTGCGCTTACCTTTGCGGACAACCTCGAGAGGGTAAAGGAAGTGGGTGTGATTATCACCGAAAATTCGGATGCCTTCAAGATCAGGACCGCGGATGTTGACTTCGAATTTTTTTCAAACCTCATCGAAAGTATATGCTACCCCCAACCCCTGTATTATGCGATAGCAGTCCAGGATCACGGTTTCTCTCCTCATGAAAGCAACAGGATTTTCAGATTCAAAATGTTTAGGAGGATAATAGAGAGGGAAAAATACCTTGAAAGGCTACTCTTCAGCGAGAGAGAGATACCGATTGAATTCAACAGAATGTTCGATGCCATGAAATCTGTTAGGGATTTCTGCGAAGCAGAGGTATTCGTTACGGACACATCTTTTGCAGCAATTTCAGGTTTGGCAAGTTCATCTAAGCTTCCGGCTCTGCTAATAAACTTCGGCAATTCCCATACGACCGCCGCAGTTGTTGACAAAGACTGGGAAATCAAATCCATAGTCGAGCACCACACGGCCGTTCTTAGGGAAAAGGGGAGGGAATACATTTTATGGTTTTTCGAGAGGTTTTTGAGGGGAGAGATCAGCAACGAGTACGTTGTTTCAGATAACGGCCACGGATGCTACGTCAGAGAACTGATTGACGTGAAAAGCGTGATCTCCACTGGCCCTAATGCTGGTCTTGGTGGATACGAGGAGCTTAAGGGCGATCCGATGATTGTTGGTAATTTGGGAATGGCATCGATGCTCTTGAGACGCGGCATCATCGATATTCCATTTACTGACGCTCTCTGTGGCAATATCTATTAGAATATACCTTCTGCTGAAGTCTGATCAAGACAAATTCAAAACTCAGAAGCAGAGGCTGTGCACCGCATTAATGCTACTTTCCTGAGGTTGCAATTGTTTAGTTTAGCAAATTTTAAATATTGTTAAAATCAGAAAAATTATGCGAAAAATTGGACTTATTCCGCTGGTCCTTCTGATTTTGCTTGTTTATCTATTTGGTAGCTATCTAAACATGCTGGCCCCGTTCAGTGGGACTATCTGGGTTTTAGACGGCAAAAAGGAGTTGGATAACCCATACGGAAAGGTTGAAGTCTATTACGACGAGTACGGTGTTCCCCACTTTGTGGCCAGCGACGAGAAGGCCCTTGCGTTTGCTGTGGGCTACATTCAGGCTAAGGACAGGCTGTTTCAGATGGATCTGCACAGAAGGATAATGAAGGGCGAGCTGAGTGAGGTTTTTAGCGAGGATTTCTACGAATCCGACGTCTTTTATAAGAAGATGGACTTTCTAAAGGCGGCAGAAATTACTTGGGAAGGTCTGAAAGACACGCATATTGGAGAACTCTTGGAAGCGTACAGCGAGGGGGTGAATTACTACATTGAAACTGAAAAGCTGCCAATGGAGTTTCAGCTTGCGGGTTACAGGCCAGAAAATTGGAAGCCCGTTGATACATTGCTTATAGCCAAAGAAATAGCATGGGGGCTTACAGGTGATTTCTGGGATCTTAAAAGGGCTTTAATTTTGGAAAAACTTGGAGAAAAGGCCCTTGAGCTTTATCCAAGTTCCCTGGGCCACAACTACACAACCTTCAGACCACTGGGACTCAACAAATCCTTTTTAGACTGGGTATCGGGTTTTGAGGCCGAGAAGGGTTTTGGTTCAAATAACTGGGTCGTTTCGGGCAAGTTTACAGAAAGCGGAAAGCCTATGCTGGCAAATGACCCCCACCTGCTGCTCACGGCCCCACCCGTGTGGTACGAGATGCATATAAACCTAAATGGCAGTAACGTTCGCGGAGTCACTTTTCCTGGTATTGGCATGATTATAATCGGGAAGAACGACTTTTTGGCTTGGGGATTCACGAATGTCGGCGCAGACGTTATTGATTTCTATTACTACGTATGGGATGGCGACAAGTATCTTTACAAGGGACAGTGGCTGGAACCTGAAAAGGAGATAAAGAAAATAAGGGTTAAGACGGTGGGGGGCTTTGATGAAAGGGAAGTTTTGGTTGAAAAAACCGTTCACGGTGCTTTAATCGAGAAAGATGGTTTCAGGGTTGCGGTGGCTTGGACTGGATTTACGAACACAACGGAAGCACTGGCCCTGTACAAGTACAACTACGCAAGAAATATTGAGGAATTCATTGAGGGTTTGAAGCTGTTCTGCGTTCCGGCCCAGAATGTGGTTTATGCGGACGTTTACGGCAACACAATGTATTATCCGGCAGGGAAATATCCGATCAGAATTGTTGACGGCAAGGAGGTCGCTGGAAACGTCTTATTCAACGGTTCAGC
>QNUZ01000018.1 GCA_004347865.1 Archaeoglobi archaeon
CAGGTTCAGAATCTGGTTGCCCAGCTTCAGCAGATCCAGCAGCAGCTTCAGCTGGTGGTAGGCCAGAAGGCCCAGGTTGAGGCGATGCTCGAAGAGGCAAAGCAAGCCCTGGAAGAGCTGCAGAAGGTCGATGAGACTGCCACGATATACAAGGCAGTGGGGAGCATTCTGGTCAAGGCAACGAAGGAGAACGTGGTCAAGGAGCTGAACGAGAAAAAGGAGAGCTTCGAAATAAGGATAAAGACCCTTGAAAGACAGGAGGAAAGGCTCAGGGAGAGATTTGCAGAACTTCAAAAGAAGCTTCAGGGATTTCTAGGCCAGCCAGCAGCCCAGTAGCCAGAGAATTTTAGTTATCATTTTTAAATTTGAGTCTGTAACACTTAAATGCCTCTAAAATGGCTGAAAGATCCTTGTCAATCCTGAAGAACTCAACAGAGTTTATTATAACCTCCTTTCCGACCTCAACCTTTTCCTCAAGTTCGTCCGACAGTACAACCTCTCCGTTCTGGGTTTTTTCGTAGGACTCCATGTTCTCCTCGATACCGACAACAAGAAACCTTCTTCTGAAAAAATATGGCTTCATTTTCCTGTCGAGAAAACCGAGGGTCACAAAAGTTTCCTTTGGAATTAACGACGTCCTCATCGCTATTGCGCCCGAATTTATTCCCAACTCATCTTCCTCAAGCTCGTAGCTGTATCCGCCAATCCTGCTCACGTATATATCCGAGATCACCTCAACCGGGTATCGGTACATCATTCTTATCTTCAACAAGCTGCTATAAATCGATTTTGCTCATAACCGCTACGGAAAAAGGTCGGGAAGAAGCAGAAAGGTCATACAGTTAAAGATTCTGGCCATTAATGGCTCTCAAAAAGCTCCATCAGCTCCTTTGCGATCTTCAGGCCCTCCTCTCTGCTTGACGCTTTCGTAATGATGTGGATCTCCTGATTCGAGGATCCGTAGGAGAGGATTGCCCTCAGGTTTCCCCTTTCGTCAACTCTTGTGATCTTAAATCTCAAACCATGCCCCGTCCTCGAGCCCTTGTTCTCGATCCTTCCAAAGATTACCCTGCTCACCTGCCTGTGCGACAGAATTTCGCCTATCCACCTCAGCGCCTCTCTGCCCCCTATGACCGTCTTGTGCCTCCCGCTGAAGACCACGTATTTTCTCAAAATCCAAACATAAATTCTTAGCGATTCAGGCAAAAATTTTAAGCTTTAGGCAAATTAAACTCTGATGGAAACCATTAACTCAAAGGACATGCGGATTCTCGATCTGAACTGCGAATATTTCGGCCTTAGCAGGCTTCAGCTCATGGAAAACGCCGGAAAGGCCGTTGCAGAGGAAATAATGAGGAGGTTCAGCGGAGGGAGGGTTGCCGTCTACGCCGGAAGCGGGAACAACGGAGGAGACGGATTCGTAGCGGCAAGGCATCTCAGGGGATTTGACGTCGAGATATTCCTTGCTGGAGAGCCTAAAACCGAGATCGCACAGAAGAACTTCGAGATTCTGAAGAAGGCAGGCTACAAAATCCAGAAGGTATCGGAATCCGATGCGGAGATAATCGTTGACGCTCTTCTCGGCACAGGAATCACCGGCAGGCCCAGGGGGGATTACGAGAGGGCAATCGAGATTATAAACAGCAGCAAAGCCTTCAGGGTGGCAGTCGACGTTCCCAGCGGTCTTAACGCGGACACAGGCGAATACGAGATCGCGGTTAAAGCCGACCTCACCGTTACATTTCACAAAATGAAGCCCGGAATAATCAAGGCAAGGGATATCTGCGGGGAGGTCGTTGTTAGGGACATAGGAATTCCCGAGGCATTCGAAAGGATCTGCGGGGTTGGAGACGTTGTAGCAACCTACAAGAGGTTCGAAGACGCTCACAAGGGGATGCACGGCAGGGTTGCGGTTATAGGCGGCGGGGACTATACGGGAGCAGTTGCCTTCGCGAGCCTTTCTGCCTACCACTCCGGGGCGGACATAGTCATTACAGCGGTGCCCGAGAGCATAAAGAGCATCGTTGCAGGCTTCAGCCCGAATTTAATCGTCAGGGGCCTGAAGGGGGAAAAGATCACACCGAGAAATCTCAGAGAAGCTGAGGAGATCGTCAGAAAATGCGACGTTGCGGTCATCGGAATGGGTGTCGGGGAAAATCCTGAATTCAAGGAGTTCGTTGAAGAGCTCCTGAAGAGCTGCAGAAAGGCCGTTCTTGATGCCGAGGGTATAACAGGGAACATTCCCGAGGGGGTTGAATGCATACTCACACCGCATAGGGGGGAGCTGAAGAAGAACTTTGGCGCCGAGCCGAAAGATGTTCAGAGGGTTGCGAGGGAAACGGGGGCCGTAATCCTGCTGAAGGGAAAGGAGGACATAATAACCGACGGCCAGCGGACAAAGGTTAACAGAACCGGAAACGCAGGAATGACCGTTGGGGGAACCGGAGACGTGCTTGCCGGAATGTGCGGGGCGCTTTTCTGTCTCGACGATGCGTTCCACTCAGCCTGTGCCTCAGCTTTCGTGAACGGCTACGCCGGAGATCTCTGCCTTGAGAAATACGGGTACAACTTCACCTCCATGCACCTGATCGAAATGCTGCCCGAAGCCTTCAGGAGGTGTCTTTCTTGGAAATAGACGAGGTTGAGCTCACAAAGGCCCTGATCAAGATCGACACGCGAAATCCTCCAGGGGATACCTCGCAGGCAGTTGAATTTCTGGAGAACCTCTTTTCATCCTTTAAAACCAGAAAATACGTCAGCGAGGGAAAGGAGAGCCTTCTGGTCGAGATTTCGAAGGGAGAGAAAACCCTCATGCTCTCCTCCCACCTCGACACGGTCCCGTGCGGCGAAGAGCTTCTGAATCCTGTTGCGGTAAACGGAAAGCTCTACGGCAGGGGCAGTGCAGATGCGAAGGGTTGCGTTGCCTCAATCTGCTCAGCCGCGCTTTCTCTTCCGGATTCAGGAATCGGGCTCAAGCTGGCCTTCACGGCCGACGAGGAGGTTGGAGGAAAAAACGGGCTCAGGAAGGTATTCGAGGCCGAAAAATGCGATGCAGTCGTTATCGGCGAGCCAACAGGCTGCGACTCGATAAACGTTATTCAGGGCTGCGTTCTGGCCGTTGATTTGGAATTCGAGGGAAAGGACGGCCATACCGCGGCAAGGGATTCCAGAGAGGGGGCCATATTCAGGGCATCGGAGTTCATAATCCATGCCTCGGAGTTTTTCAGAAATCTTAAGGGGAACTACGAGTCTTACAGAAGCCTTTTTGAAGGTCTCGGAATCCCCTTCACCATTAAAACCTGGGAAGCGGCATTCAATCCCTCCATGATAGAGGGCGGGGTAAAGAGAAACGTTGTGGCGCCGAAATGCAGACTTTCAGCGGACATCAGGTTTGCCCCCTGGATAGGTATCGAGGACATCCTCCGCTTCCTGAAGGGGGATGGTGTCAGGCTGACGGTTTGCGGCTTTCTGTCGGCATACGGAATGCTATGCGATCAGGTCCCACTTGAAAAAGACCTAAAGCTGCTAAAAACAATAAGCGAGGCCATAATGGATGAAAAAATCAAACCAAAGGCGCTTTTCACGCTCGGCGTCGGGGACAGTAGGCACGTCAGAAGGTTCGGAATTCCCGCCTTCTACTTCGGTCCGGGAGGCGGCGATCTGCACGGAGAGGACGAATTCGTGTACATCTCCGAGCTCAGGACGGCCACAAGGATATACAGAAGGATAGCTGAGAACTTCAGAAGGTTCTGATCTCTCCCCTGATCACCTTATCAGTGAGCTTTGTCACGTTTCCTATCATCTCCTCCGCAATCTCCCGTACCCTGCGTTCAAGCCTGTCAACCGTGTAGCCCTTCTTCGGAATTATCTGGATGCTCAGAACCTTCGGATCGTTGATTGGCTTTCCTATCTGGCTAAGAATTCTTACGTAAACCTCTCTAATGCCCTCAACCTCTTCGTAGCACCTGTTTGCTATCATGTTCGAAAGGAGGTTGTAAAGCTTTCCAACGTGGTTTATCGGGTTTTTGCCACTCGTTGCCTCCATGCTCATCGGCCTTCCCGGGGTTATAAGCCCGTTGCATCTGTTTCCTCTCCCAACGTTCCCGTCATCGCCGTTCTCCGCGGAAGTTCCCGTTACCGTCAGGTATACGCTCTGTCTCTCGTAGTTATCCGCCGTGTTGACGAAAACCTCGACCTCCTTCGAGGTGTACTCAGCCGATATATCCCTCAGGAATTCCGCAATTTCGGTCTTGACCGCGTCGTATTCGCTTATGCTGTTAACAAACCTGTCCACCATCGCAACGGCAACGGTGAGCTTTATTTTGTCCTTCTCCCTGAGCCCCATCACCTTAACGTCCTCCCCAACTGCCGGAAGCTTTTTCCTCAGTTCCTCGTAAATTCTCCTTTCCGCATTCAGCACGAGCTTCTCCGTATCGGAAAGCGGGGCAAATCCTATTCCGAAGGATGTATCGTTGGCCAGTGGAATCTCCGTTTTCCTCCTGAAAACATCCTGCAGATCCGCACTCCCCTCGCCCAGGCGAACGTCAAAGACCACGTCAAGCTCAGGATCGAGGAACCTCATCGCATTTTTAACGTAATCCTTGGCCGCCCTCAGGGCAACTCTGTCAGTCGGGATGACGTCGTCTCCGACCCTCCTAGTTGCCCTGCCAACGAGGATTATGTAAATGGGCTCTATAACCTCTCCTCCGCCGAATCTTGGCGAGGATCTTCCCGCAATTATCTGAGTTTCATCTGTATTGTGATGGAGCACCACGCCAAAACGCTTCAGATATTCCCTGCAGAGTTCCCTGCTCATGCTCTCGGCAATTCCGTCTGCAAGACTGTCCGGGTGACCAATACCCTTTCTTTCAACTATCTCAACCTTCTGCTCGTCAATGGGAGTATGGATGAGCTCCTCAACAACTATGTTCGGCATCGAACCACCAGAATGCCTGAAACCGAAGGTGAATATTAAAGTTTTGCCGACCGCTTCCCTAACAGGAACGGGTTTCTAGCGGGCGACAGAATTATAATCTTCCAAGGAGAGGTTTCAGGGTGATCAATGCCGTATTCGATTTCGAAGCGGGAAGGATAAGAAGGATATACGCCTCGGCAGTTTATCCCTGCGAGCAGAAGGGGAACGTATTCTACGACTCGGAAATCGTCCCCAACCTGAAGCTAGCCGAGGACATGCCAAGAAGTCTCGAATGCCTTCACTCGGTAGTTGCATTCAGACCTTCCCATATACTCATGTCCCGTGATATTCTCGGCGGGAAACCGCTCTACTACGATTCCGGCGGCATATCCTCATTCAGCTCCCACCTCGAGAACCCGACCGAGCTGAAGCCCGGGGAACTGATAAAGATTGACTACGAGGGCAGAATTCTCGAGAGAAAAAGATTCGGATTTGAGGAGGCAATTTTAAGGGAAGAAAGGAATCCGGAGGATCTGGAGAAGGAGATAATCCGGGAAATATCCTGCCTGAAGCCCAGAAACTGCTGCATAGCATTCTCAGGCGGGCTGGATTCTGCGCTGCTGGCTTCTCTCTACGATCTCCCTCTGATTTCCGTGACCTCGAGCGAAAAGGAGGAGGAATGGGTAAGAACGGTTGCAAAGGAGCTCTCGAGGGAGATAGACGTGTACAGAATCTCCGAGGAGGACGTAAGCGGGGCGATTCCTGAGGTTTCTAAAGCAATAGAGACCGGGGGCTTTTTGCAGCTCTCGATAGCAATTCCAGTCCACTTTGCAATGAAATTCGCAAAAAATAACGGCTTCGATGAGATCATGTTCGGCCAGGGAGCCGATGAGCTTTTCGGGGGCTACAAGAGGTACGAAAAATACTCGGGAGGGGATCTGGAAAGGGTCATGCTGGAGGACCTGAAGAACATCGGGGAAAGAAATCTGGTGAGGGACTGCAAGCTCTCATACCACAACGGAATAAGACTGATCCTTCCGTATCTGAGGTGGGAGGTCATAAGGGGTTCGCTGAGCATTCCGGCCGATTTGAAGGTTGCCAGATTTGAGGGGAGGGTTGTAAGAAAATACTTTTTAAGGAAGATCGCCCGGGAATACCTGCCGGAGGAAGTGGTATGGAAGGAAAAAAAGGCGATCCAGTACTCCACAGGAGTGGCAAAAATTCTGAGAAGGCTCTGCTCTTCACGGACTGGGAGGGCCCCTGGATCCTGAACGATTTTGCATACGAGCTTTGCTTGGCCGTTTTCAACAACGAGCGATTTTTCAGAAACCTGAGCGAGTACGATGACTACCTTTTCTACGTCGCAAAAAGGAGGGGATACGAGGCCGGATACACGCTCAAGCTGCTTGCTCCCTTCATATCCGCCTTCGGACTCGACGAGAGGATAATCGGGGGGCTGATAAACTCCGCCAAATTTGTTCCCGGCGCCATTCCGGCTTCGGAGAGAATTCTTAAAAACTTCCATCCAGTCGTGATTTCGACCGCCTACGAAAAATTCGTCAGGCAGACTGCGGAAAGGATAGGTTTCAAAACTGTCCACGGCAGCGAACTGGATTTTTCGCTCCAGCTTGATGAAGGCCTTAAGAACGAGGTCCTGAAGAGCGTGGACATCATAGCCTCACTCCAGGGCGGGGAGCTGATAGAATTCATGGACAGACTGATGGAGAAGTTATGGGATCGTTTGGCGGGTTTGAAGGTTATAGGAGCAAGAGAGAAGGCAGAAATTCTGGAAAGATACAAGCCAGAAAATCCGATCGCAATAGGGGACAGCATAACAGACTGCAAGATGTTCGAAAAAGCTAGAGAGCTGGGGGGCGTTGCGGTTGCCTTCAACGGAAACAGGTATGCCCTTGAGGGGGCTGATGTGGCAATAGTGAGCCGGTCCGCGAATGCTACGGCAATCGTTGCAGAAACACTCCTGAAGGGAGGGATGAAACCGGAACTGCTGAAGTCCCTGAAGTACCCGAGGGGCACTAGGGTATATATAATGGATGAGGCTGACTTCGATACGGTGCTGGAGATGTCCATGAGAATGAGGGTTAAGCTCAGGGGCTCCGCAGGGAGTTTGGGGTGAGAACTTGAAGGCTGTGGGAATCCTCGGTTCCCCAAAGAAATATGGAAATTCGTCAAAAATGCTCCTTGCATGCCTAGAAGAGCTTTCAAACCTTGGATTCGAAACTGAATTCGTTTACCTGCAGGAGAGGGACATAAAGTACTGCCTAGGCTGCGGGACCTGCCTCAGGGAAGGGGAGTGCATTCTCGAGGATGACATGAGGGAACTGAAGCAGCTGCTGAAAGATTCCAATGCAATCGTTCTCGCCTCGCCGGTTTATTTCCTGAATGTAACCGCTCAGATGAAGTGCTTCATCGACAGGATGCTCGAATTCGGTCACAGACCTTCGCTAAAGGGCTACGGCGGTTCGATTGTCACCTACGCAGGTGTAGGGGATCCAAAGGCCGTCGCGGATTATCTGAGCAGGGTTCTGAAATCCTGGGGAATGATCCCCGTTGGCAGCGCGATTGGCTTTGGCGTAATGCCGGGGGAAGTGAAGGGGGCGGACGTTGAAGGGGCCAGAGCGTTGGGAAGGGAGATAGCGAGGGCATTTAAAGAAGGGGCAAAACCCGAAGCCAGAAAAGAGGACTTCCTGCTTCAGGAACAGCTGATGAGCCTGATAAAGAACTACAGGGACGTGATGAAGGCCGACTACGAGTTCTGGAAGAACAGAATTGATTAAAAGGTTCAAATACAACCCGTCGGCTTTGGAAGGCCCGCTATCCTGCAGGCGTCCTTTGCCGGCCCCTGGGGAAACAGCCTGTAGATGTACTGAAGGTCCACGTGGGGCCCTATATCCTTCTTGGCCTGCTTGACCAGCATTCTCACCGGAGGGGCTACACCGTACTTTATGTAGTAGCTTCTGATGTACCTTATGATCTTCCAGTGCTCCTCGGTTAACTCTATCGGCTTGCTGTTAAACCTAGTATCCCTGGCCAGTATAACGGCAATCTCTTCATCCCAATCTTCCCAATTCTGGAGATAACCGTCTTCATCGAGTTTAAGCTTTTTCCCTTTTACCTGCAATTCCATCATCCGACCACCAAACTTTGCTTAAACTTTTAAAAATATATATCTTGCGATTTGAGTGCCGAAAATGATTTAAAATGCTAATTATTGGAGCGAGCGAGCATTCTAGGAGAAAAGGAGTGGGTCTAGAGATCCAGATCATAGCCAGCGGAAAGTAGAAGGCTTATAAGCGTCTCTCGAATGCCCATGTACTTCCTGTCCTCAAACAGGGGTTTGCAGTCCTTTATGTCCTTTTCCCCGTTCAGGAGCTTAACGGCAAAGGCCATGCAGCTCTGCTCGCCGCATTTCTTGCAGTTCGTCTTGGGCAGATATTTGTAAACATCCAAGGCTCCAACAAAGGTCTTCTGCAGCGGCTTGGTTATGTCGATCTCGTTCCTCTTCTCCCAGGCAAGCTTAGCTTTGTCTTCGAGCTCCTTAAGAATGCTCAGAGCCTCTTCCCTGTCGCTTATCATCGTCATCGTCACAAAACCGTCGCTGTGTATCGTTATAATCCTCTGCCCCTTCTTGAAGCTGATCCATCCATCCTTCGCGTTGTAGCTTGCATTCGGGAGCACTCTGGCAAGATAGGGGGCCACTTCCTTGAGATTCTCCACGTCAATTCTTCCTATAACGCGGTACTTGCTCGGATCTGCTATGCACGGAAGGAGGTCCTTTATCTCCATTTTATCACTTCTTCAGGGCTTTAACCATCTCGCTTTCAGACGGAATTCTCCCCTGGACTACGATTTTTCCGTCAACGATCACGGCAGGAGTTGCCATGATCCCAAGCTCGACCGCTCTCTTCATGTCGGTTACGTATTCCACCTTTGCGTTTATCTTCTCCCTCTCCACGACCTTCTTAACAAGCTCCAAGGTTGCCTTGCATCTCGCACAGCTTGGTCCTACAACCTTTACCTCCATACCATCACCCCCCAAAAACCAGCCCGCAAGGGCTGCTAACAAAACTATGAGAAAAATGTGAGCTACTCCACGACTGAAGTCGGGAGCTTCCGGCGTTAAGAGAGGGCTTTACGCCCTTCCCCTCATCTGCCGGTCCGGGGGGCTCACAGCTCCCCCATCCCATGCCTCTCGTTAAGGCATGGGCTATGTTTATGCATGCGTTCAAATCCCTGTTGTAGATCAGCCCGCATTTCGGGCATCTGAATTCCCTTCCGCCCAGAGCTAAAGCTCTGGGTTTTCTGGGCACCAATTTTTTATAAACTGCTGCCCTGCGAACTCCAAAAAGCTTGGATATTGCAAGCATGTTCGGCAAGCTAATACCTGGACCCGCCAAAAGCAAAGCAATTGCAGCTCCCTTTCCCATTCCGAGATCCATAAGCATTTTCACAAATGGGGCCTCGGTTAGGGTTGCGAAGTAGCTCAGGGCTCCGATTATCGAGGCCAGAAAGCTCTGCTGCAGTCCCTCACCGCCCAAGTACGCTGAAACCAGATCGGTTTCTCTCAGCAATTCCTCTACAACTCCCACGACGAATACGCCGATTAAAAGCAGCGGTATTATCTGCTCAACGAAAAACCAGGTTTCAGTAAACCAGAGCTTGATCTCTTCCTTTTCAAAAGCTCTGAACGCATAAGCCAAGGCCAAAGCGATGAGCAGTGCAAAGATGGCGACCTTGAATTCGTAGCTTCTGCCCACTCCGAGATAGTTCGGAATCAGAAGGCTGATGACCAGCAGAAAGAGCAGATAAACAGCCCTTTTTTCCAAGATTTTACCGCTGAATGAAACTCTTTCCTCACCGGCTATCTTTTTGTCGAATATGACAAAAAGGGTTATTCCAATGACAAAGGAGGTTAAAATAGCGGTTAAAAGCCTTGCAAGTGCCATTTCAATTCCGAGAATCGCTCCCGTATATACAAGGGCAAGGATATTTGCCGCTGGTGCCGTCCAGAGAATTATCATCGCGGTGGAGGTCGCTCTTGTCTTGTGATAGATCCCACTAGCAATAGGTATCACCGTGCAGGAGCAAACTGCAAGAAGGAACGAGGAGAAGATTGCGACCGGGAATGATTTCAGCTTCGAAGCGCTAGCTCCCAGATAGCTGAGAAGGACCTCCTTGTTCACCATTGCCATTATAGCTCCGGCTATCAGAAACGCTGGTACTAAGCACGTGAGCACGTGCAAAGCCACGTATTTCGCAAGCGCCGAAATACCTGCGTTTATGAGTTTTAAAGCTTCCAGTTCAGCTCCTTGCGGCATAAAGCTTCGCCCTGAGCTTAAGAGCGACGTTTACAAGACTTATCAGCACGGGGACTTCAATTAAAGGACCTATAACCGTTGCAAAGGCCTGATCACTCTGAATGCCCCATATCGCTATCGCGACCGCTATGGCCAGCTCGAAGTCGTTGCTAGCTGCCGTGAAAGCAACGGCTGTTGTCTTCGGATAATCAACGCCAAGTTTGTAGGCTATGAAGAAGGTCGCAAACCACATGATCAGGAAATACAGCGCGAGCGGAATGGCAACCCTAAGGACATTGTAGGGAAGCTCGACGATGTATTCCCCTTTCAGCGAGAACATCACGACAATCGTGAAGAGCAACGCGACTGGAGTTATCGGGCTGATCTTCGGCGCCAAAACGTTTTCGAACCACTCTCTGCCTTTGAGCCTGAAGCTTGCATACCTTGTTACCACACCGCCGATGAATGGAATGCCGAGATATATGAAGACCGTCTTAGCAGCATCCACGATGCTAACTTCAGCATTCACGCCCTCTGCAAGCCCCAAATTCGTGAGGGCTAAGGTTATGAAGATGTATATGTACACCGCATAGAACAGTATCTGAAAGATTGCGTTGAATGCAACCAGCCCGACAGCAAGCTCCCTGTCGCCTTCTGCAAGCTCGTTCCAGACTATCACCATCGCTATGCATCTCGCTAGGCCAACAAGGATCACTCCCATCATGAACGCAGGCATGTCCCTGAGAAGAGCTATCGCCAGGAGAAACATAACAACCGGCCCTACGATCCAGTTCTGCGTAAGGGAGAAGCCGAGGAGTTTCAGATTTCGAAATACCTTCCCCATCTCCTCATATTTAACCTTTGCAAGCGGCGGATACATCATCAGAATCAGGCCTATGGCTATCGGAATGGAAGTCGTGTCGACGCTCATCGCTGCCAGAATGGCTGAGATATCAGGATATACGTAGCCAAGAGCGATTCCGAGGACTATTGCGAGAAATATCCAGAATGTGAGATACTTCTCGATTAAACCCAGCCTCCTTTTCTCCATTCAGTCACCTCCGAAAATCGATCTAAGCACCGGGGAGATTCTTTCAACTGCGATCTTTTCGATGATCTCGGCCTTGATAAGGATGAAACAGCAGATCTTCTGATTTTCGTCGCAGGCTGAAAGAATCGCGAGCTTATCTCCAGCTTTCAGCTCTGCCTTTTCCCTGAGCTCCTTTGGCAGGATTATCTGTCCCCGCTGATCAATGCTAACCAGAGCTTCGAGGCTGCAAATCCTACATTCCATGCATTCAGTTTTTTCTGATTTTTTAAAATTTTCTGATTTTTCCAATTTTTAAAACCTCAACCCTAACCAAATCCTGGTGATGAATTTTGCTCTATCAAACTATTCGCATTATTAGAATTATAAATTTTAAAATTTGCTAAAAAAGAAAATTTTAAATAGAACTATTTCGTTTGATGAGAATGGTGATTATATGAAAACCGAGCTGCCTGATTTTATAAAAAAAAGGTTCTGGCTGAAGAAAGAATGGCCAAAGGATTTGCCTGCAGACGCCTATATTCCTGAAAAACCCCTTCACGAAGTTATTGATGAAGCCTGCATGAAATACGCAGACAGGACAGCCATAGATTTTTACGGGTTCCGAATAACATACAGCCAGCTAAAGGAGTTCACTGACAGATTCGCGACCTTGCTTGTGAAACTCGGTGTGAAGAAGGGGGATGTGGTTGCAATATACGCCCCAAACTGCCCGCAGTTTGTAGTAGCCTATTACGGTGCGATGAAAGCCGGGGCAACGGTTACCGCTTTATCCCCGCTTTTTGCTCCGAGAGAGGTGGAATACCAGCTGAACGACAGCGGCGCAAAGGTTCTCGTTACCGTTGAACAGCTTTATCCGAACTTCAATGCAGTTAGAAAGAACACAAAAGTCGAAAAAGTGATTTTGGCGAACATAACAGGCGGAGAGGCAAGCGGCGATGGTGAATTCATCGACTTCAGAGCAGTCTTCACCATAAAACCGGAGGTTCCAAAGGTGGATTGGGACTTCAGGGAGGATGTGGCTGTTCTGCAGTACACTGGCGGCACTACGGGATTGCCTAAGGCTGCAATGCTGACGCACCAGAACGTGGTTGCCCAAACCTTCCAGTTGAAGCCTTACAACGACATTATAATCAGGTGGATTTTCTCGCACAAGGTTATTCGGGAGGAGGGCGATTACCTGATTCTGGATTTAAACGGAAGAGAATACAAAACGATGAAAGAGTACTACGAAAATAAGCATGGATCAAGGATAGCGATACTCCCATGGTACCATATCTACGGCCAGAGTGTCGATCTTAATGCTGGCTTGGTGAATGGGGAACTTCTCTTCATATTTCCCAGATTCGAGCCTGAAAAGATATTCGAAACCATTGAGACCTACAGAGTTACCACATTCATGGGCGCGCCCGCAATTTTCATAGCATACGTAAACAACTTCCCCGAGCTGTTCAAGAAGTACGACATCAGTTCGCTTCTTTACGTGAACAATGGGGCTGGACCGATTCCGCCCGAAATCGTCTACAAGTGGGACGAATTCACGAATCAGAAGGTTCTGCTTTGCGAGGGCTATGGTCTGAGCGAGGCTTCTCCTGTAACGCATACGCACGGACTGCCGCCGCAGCTGAGAAAGAGAAAGGTTGGCTCAATTGGACCTCCGATCCCGAACACTTACGCAGCCGTCATCGATCCTCAGACGCTTGAATTTCTGCCCATAGGCAAAGAGGGTGAACTGGTTATAAGCGGTCCCCAGGTGATGAAGGGCTACTGGAACAGACCGCGGGAGACTGAGGAGGTATTTTTCTACGCCGGCGGAATGAAGTGGCTCAGAACGGGGGATATAGCCAGGATGGACGAGGACGGCTACTTCTACATAGTTGACAGGCTGAAGGACATAATAAAGTACAAGGGACACAGCGTTTATCCCAGAGAGATTGAAGACGTTATTTACGAGCATCCCGCAGTCAGGGAGGTATGCGTTGTCGGACTGCCTGACATAGCGGCTGGAGGAGAGACGATTAAAGCCTATGTTGTGCTAAAACCCGAGTACAAGGGAAGGGTGACAGAAAAGGAAATCATAGACTTCTGCAAGGAGAGGCTTGCAACTTACAAGTATCCCAGGATCGTTGAGTTCAGGGAAGAGCTGCCGAAATCCGCAGCCGGAAAATACCTTCGCAGACTGCTGCGTGAAGAAGAGCTGAAAAAACTTGGAATGAAGAAATAAAAAGGGGTGATTTTATGGCTGAGAAGAAAAGTCCGGGCCTACCTTTGAGTGCCCGGGTAATTTTTGGAGTTCTGCTCGTATTGGAAGTTCTGATAGTCCTGCTTGCCCTTGAAGCCCTCCATTTGGCGACATGGCCCGCTTTTGTGGCAATGATCCTGTTCTTCGTTGCACACGAAAGCAAGGAGGAGATCAGCAAAATAGTACTGGGTGGAGCGTTCGGAATCATAAACTTCTTTCTCTGCATGCTCTTCACAGCAGGGACTGCGCACTATTTCATCTCGCTCGGAAAAGACCTTGCAACACTTGCTCCGGTGATGATCTACGTCGCAGTATTCGTGTTTCTGATCGTTGTTCTCACAGATGCCATTCCATGGCTTTTCAACAGCTACGCATTCATGTACTTCTCGGTAGCATTTGCGGATCTCGCAAGCTTCATGTCAAACAGCAGTGTCTGGATTTACTGGCTTGCTGTTGAACTGATCGCCGGTACAATACTGATTTTCGGTGTTCTGGGAATCCTGAAAGTTGTGACAAGAAGTCTTGCAAAGAAGGCCGCTGCCCAAAAATAGAACCTCTCAATTTTTGTTCAATTTTTTTCTGATTTCAACCATCGAAGTTATTCAGGGCAAATTTCGAGGAGATACACTCCATTGCTTTTCTTTTCAGCCCTCTCAGAACTAGGCAAGCTATTCCTTGCTAATCTTATTCATTTAAAGAGTATTTAAACCTAGGAAAAATTTTTAATGTTTAAAATTAAGGAAAAACATGGTGTTTCTTACAAAAGAGGAGGAACAGATGCTTAACGGGGAATACGGTGCAGCCACCCAAGAGGCAATGGGCATACTTGTTAAGATTGCAGAAGCTTACGACGCCGAAAGGCTGCTTCCAGCCAAGAGTGCTCACGTGGCGGCGGGTCTTTTCCCCGAGGAAATTGAGTGGTACGAAAGGCTGCTTCAGGGAGGGGCCAGGTTCAGGTGCTTCACTACTAGGCATCCGTGGGGGATTGACTACGAGCATTTTGAGGAGGTTGGAACCGTTTACGGCAACACACCCGAGATTAAGCAAATTGCAGAGATGCTGTTCAGCTATTCTCTTAAAATGGGTGCCGTTCCGATGGGCACATGCATTCAGTATTTGCTTGGAGACTTCCTTATGCGCGGAGACACTTTCTCCTGGACAGGATCTTCGGGAGTCGTTTTTGCAAACTCCGTTCTTGGTGCGCGGGGAAACATGGATGGGGCCGTGACTAATTACTGTGTAGCCATTACGGGCAGGATTCCCGAGTACGGGATGCTTTTGGATGAAAACCGCAGAGCACAGGTTTTGATTGACTGTTCCAGAATAGATTTCGATCAATTCACCGATGCAGATTACGGAGCCCTTGCATTTCATGTCGGGAAGGTTGTCGGCAATGAAATTCCCGTTTTCGTTGGAATGCCAAAAAAATTGACTCTAGAGCAGCTCAGAGCAATAGCTTCCCCCCTTCACGTTAGCGGAGCTGTTCCCATGTTTCATATACCGGGGATTACTCCGGAAGCTCCTAGCTTGGAGGTCGCTTCAGGCGGAGAAAAGCTGGAGAAGGTGCAGGTTGACATGAATGACGTAAAGGCCGCCTATGATGAGATAGCCACTACAGGGGAGGAAAAACTGGACATGGTTTGCATCGGCTGCCCGCATTTAACCTACACCGAAATCAGGGAAATAGCCGAATTTCTGGACGGCAAGAAAGTGCACCCAGACGTGAAGCTCTGGGTTGGAACATCTTATCAGGTTAAGGTAGTGGCAGACCGAGCAGGCTGGACGGAGAAAATAGAGAATGCAGGCGGTCTTCTAGTGACAAACATTTGTATGGGTCCCGGAAATCCCTGTGCTGCCAGAGGTGCCAGAATAGTTGCAACAAACTCTCCTAGATCTGCATACTACACACCAAAAGTCGAGCATCTCTTCGGAAGCACCAGAGAGTGTTTAGAGGCTGCCATTAGCGGAAGATGGAGGGGAAAACGATGACCATTGTATTGCGTGGCCGAGGACTGGTTAAGGGCAAAGCTGAGGGAGAGGCAATCGTCTCGAGGCAGCCTATATCGTTCGTAGGAGGCGTGGATCCCGACACGGGAATAGTGATCGAAAAGGGACATGAGATCGAAGGCCAGAGCATCCAGGGAAAGGTGCTGGTTTTTACTTTTGGCAAGGGAACTACCTATAACCCATTCGCAATGTTTGCGATGAAGAAGCGGGGAACGGCTCCCGCCGCTATTATAAATCTAAAAACGGAGGAGATTGTTCTCACGGGGGCTATACTCGCAGAAATACCATTCATTGACCGGCTGGAGAGAGATCCTTTTGAGGTCATAGAGAGCGGAGACTTCGTGAAGGTTGACGGTAACACAGGAACGGTTGAAGTTGTGAAGAAAAAGAGCTAAAAGGAGAGAGATCGGTTTCATTTTTTCAACTCCCAAAACTGGAGCAATCTACACTGTACCGCTGCAAAACCGCATCAATTCCCGCCACTGGGAAAGATCAGGATTCCCGGATTCTAGGTAGCAGCTGCAGCATCGGCAATCGCCACAGCGGCCCTAATGAGAAGAAAAACCACATAATTTCTCCAATTTTTTATTCAAAAAAATTAACTGGATATGGATTCTGGTTTTTCACTTTTGCCAGAGTTATGATTTCAGTGTGCTCCTCATTAATTGCCCCCCAGGACGAATTTGCCTCCACTTCTATTCCATCCATCCTCTCTTTCCGTCCC
>QNUZ01000180.1 GCA_004347865.1 Archaeoglobi archaeon
AAAGCCCAGACATCTTGCAAGGGCCCTGTGACCGACTCTGAGCGGTCCACCAAATACCTGCTCGCTTCGCATGCTGCTAGCCCAACTTCGATGGCTTAATCCTTTCGGATTTAAGATTAAAAAATCAGGGTCTGAAGGCGACCTTTATCGCTCCCGATTTCCTCTTGTTCAGCACCGTCCAAAGGGCCTTCCTGTACTCTTCAAGCGGAAAGGTATGAGTCAGAAGGCAGGAAAAATCCCTCTTTCTCATCATGTCGAATGCTATTTCGTACGGGTTCTTTATCTCACCGCCTACTTTTTCATAGCTGGCTCCAAAAATTCCGAGAACCTCCAGTTCCTTCGCAAAGATTGGCGCAAGATCTATCGGGACCTTTGAAACCGTTCCGGCTACAACTACCTTCCCCAGGGGTTTTGCTATTCTCAGACAGGTGTCCAGGGATTCTGCTGTTCCCACGCATTCATAGGCTATGTCCACGCCGCCACCAACAAGGACTTTGCCGGTCATAGGGGGTCTGTAAACCCTTCCGCCCGTTAGCTCTGCAATTTCGCTGATCGGGTCTCCAACGATGACTCTACTTGCCCCGAAATTCTTGGCTATCTCGCTAAGCCTCTCATTCCTCTCTATTCCCCATATTTCTCCCCTGAAGCCCAGATGTCTGAGGGCCGCTATGGTTGCCAGGCCGATCATTCCGCAGCCGACCACGGCAACGATATCATCTTCCTCAGGAAATACCCTGAGTGCGGTGTGGATCCCGACAGTCAGTGGTTCGGCAAAAACGGCATTTTCATCCGGGATTTCATCGGGAACACTCACCAGCGCATCGTGGTGTGCGATTGTGTATTCCGCCCAACCCCCCGGCACATCCCTGCAGATTCCCACGAAGATCCCCGGGGAGAGCGTTCCGCGGTCCGTGTTCTTGCAGATCGCAAACCGTCCCATCCTGCAGAACTCGCATTCCTCGAAGCCCCTGACCCTGCATGGCAGTGCCGGGACAACGACGACCCTGTCGCCCCTCTGAAAGTCCCCAACGTTCTTTCCCGTTTCCTCCACCGTTGCGACTATCTCGTGCCCCGGAATTAGCGGGAAGGAGGTCATCGGGTAAAGATATGTGCTCTCTGAAAGGGTTATCAGCCTCACATCTGAACCGCATATTCCGCAAATCCTCGTCTTCAATTTAACCCAGTCTTCAGAGGGCAGTTTCGGCTCCGGATAGTCTCTGCGGTATTTCACAATGGACAGTGGCCCATAGTAGGCGCTCTTTGAAAACTTTGAAAGAAACATCGTGAGTCCAACCTTCAAAAAATTGAGCTCAAGTACGATCGCCCGCATATTTCTGCAGATTGCAACCTTCAAGCCAGACTATTCCAAGCGTCAAAAGCTCGGGAGGATTCAGATTTATCTCCTGCGATATCTTTACGTCCAGAAGTGCGGGTTTTTCCGTGCTTTCGGCTTTGTCAAGAGAGTAGGCTATGTCTTCAGGCTCCTCTACCCTTATCCCCACCCAGCCCATGGCCTCCGCAACCCTGTCGTAGCGAACGTCGGCGAAGTCCACGCCTATGTACCTCCCCCCGCAGATTGCCATCTGGGCCCCCTTTATCATTCCCCAGGCTCCGTCGTTCATAACTATGGCGGTGATCTTCACGTTCTCCCTGCTGGCTGTCTCCAGCTCCTGAATGGTGAGGCCAAAGGCTCCGTCACCTGTAATGAGGTAAACGGGTCTTTCAGGATTTGCCAGCTTTGCTCCTATTGCGTAGGGAAGCCCGGTTCCGAGGTGCCCCGAGTCTGCTGCCCAGAGGAACGTGTTGGGCTCGTAAATCCTGTTGAGGTAGTAGGCCCAGACTGCCGTATTCCCGCCGTCTATGCAAGCGATTGCATTTCTGGGATAGAAATCTCTAACTTCCTTTATGACCCTGAGCGGATGTATCGGTTTTTCATTTGACTCCGCCTGCCTCAAAAAGTCCGAAAGCCAGTCATCCTGAATCTTCCTGTACTCCCTGAGCTTTTCGTTGGGGGGCTTTCTGTCTCCCAGCTTCCTAACCTCCTGAAGAAGGAGCCCGAGTGTCTCCTTTGCATCACCCAAAATTGCAAGGTCTACGGGCCTGTTCAGGGCGATCATTTCGGGCTCGATGTCTATCTGAATCGTCTTCTGAACATCTGGATCTCCCCAGGCCGGCGGCCTTCCCCAGAAGTCGAGATCACCCAGCTTGCTACCTACAATGAGTACAACGTCGGCATCGTTCTGGGCTGCGACGGCTGCGGGGCTTGTGGGGATCAGGGACAGGGGATGATCTTCGGGTATCGCACCCCTCGCGGACATGCTCGTTGTGACAACTGCTCCGAGGTATTCTGCAAGATCCCTGAGCTCCTTCCACGCCTTGGCTCTGAGAACCCCGCCGCCTGCATGAATCAGCGGTCTTTCGGCTTCGTACAGCATCTTAGCAGCCTTTTTAACCAGTTCCAGATCTCCCACGGGGTTCTTCATGGGCCTGTACCTTTCAGGGGGATAGATTCCAGCGTACTCCTCCTCCGCGTCGTTGAAAAGGATGTCCGATGGCAGATCGAGGTGCACGGGACCGGGTCTTCCCGAAAGGGCCACTCTAATGGCCCTCTGTAATAGTTCCGGGATCCTCTGCCAGTGATAAACAACAGCGCTGAACTTGGTTATCGGTTTCAGCAGGTTGTGCTGGTCAAGGGACTGCATTGAGCCCCGCTCCGGGTAGCACTTCCAAGTCTGATTCTGTGCAGTCAGAACCAGAATCGGAATCCCGTCCGCAAACGCGGGATAAACTCCGGGAACCAGATCAGCGCCTCCGGGGCCTACCGTGCCCATGCAGACTCCTATTTCCCCGCTTACCCTTGCGTATGCGTCGGCCATGCTGGCAGCGGCCTGCTCGTGTCTGCAGTTTACGAACCTCAGGCCCTCCTTCTCGCCGAATCTCTTTATGGCATCCAGAATCGGGATCAGCTGCGCTCCCGGGACGCCGAAGACGTATTTGACCCTCTCCTTGAGAAGGCATTTAACCAACAAATCTCCGCCAGAAGGCATGAAATACTGTAACTAAAAAATTTTATTAATCTTTTCCCTTTGGGAATTGAAAGGTGTTCAGACTACCTCTTCTCCCTAGGCATGCAGATGATCTCCTTTATCTGCATTTCAAAGAAGTTGTTCATGTGCGCGGGTTTCAGAACTACCGCGGTATCCGCGCCCCTGATCCTGCCGCCTATTGAAACGACCTCCTCAAGCGGTATCGCCCCGCTGTCCGCAGCCATCACCGCGATCTCAACGCATACCTTCAGTCCGTGACCGAAAAGGGCTCTAAGCGCCTCTGCGATCACCTCAACCCTGCTTATACCCCCGAACTTCCTAGTTATGCTTCTTTCAATGCCAGAAAGAACGTGGGACTGCCTGACGATCGTTACCCCTCTGCTCCTAAGGAAATTCTCGGTTTCCTGATCCATCGTGTTCTTTCCCTCCTCTAGGAATCCGGTGTGGTAGGTCACAACAACCAGCTTCGTACCAGAATCGAGGTATTTCAGGGCCTTCTTCGCGGTATCGCCGTACGATGAGGCGAGAACGACGTACTTTATTCCGAGCTCCCTCGCCCTCTCGAAGGCGAGCTTCAGCGTGGCCTCGGTGTTCTCCTCTCCGGGTTTTTCAAAGTAGAAGATCTTTCTTTCGATCACCTAAACCACCCTAAGATCAGTGAGAACGAGAGCAAGATTAACATTATCGTCAAGATCAGGGCAATAACTGCCATCCTAGCATCGCCGAAAACGATAGGAATTGGCCCTATAAGCACCACACC
>QNUZ01000181.1 GCA_004347865.1 Archaeoglobi archaeon
AAGAGATCTTCATACCTTAAGAGAGCTTCTGAGAAAACAGAAGATTCTTGACACTGCAAGGACGGAATTCCTGAGAAACAGAATGGGAAATGAGATAACAGTTTACTTCAACAAGCAAACCGCAACTGTATCGAGGATTAATTTCTGTGAAGAAGACGCAGTTCTTTCACCTCTCCGAGTAACTTTCAGGCTTTTTGGTGTTTCTTTCCAGAAATTCCTCGATTTTATTGCTCCTGAAACAAAGGATGGAAAACCCATAAAGGAGATCGAAGAGCTGTGAATTTTCTCGACTAATATTTGCCTGCAAGAAACAATAGTCTAAAAGTTGGCATAGCACTTTCAGAAACTGGAAGCTTCAAATAATCCTCCCATATCTATCAATCTCCCCCTTTTTTATCCGAGTTGAAGAAATCGGTTTTCCATCCTCTGCAAGAACCCAGTCAACCTTGACTATCCTAATCTCCTTCTTGCCCATTTCCAAGCGTTTTGCATTGATTTTCAAAGCCATTTCAAATGTTTCCGGAGAAACTACCAGAGCTTCGAAGTCGTTTTCGAGTGTTTTTCCGTAGGGATCTGAGATCATGACTATTTCCGGTTCAAACCCGTACCTTCTCAGAATGAACTGCCGCACGTTCTCAGCTCGGAGCTCATAAGGAAGTACGCAGCGAACCCTTTTTCTTGCCATCTCGTCGCTGGTAATTCCTATCATAACTTCCTTCCCGCCAAGCTTCACAGCACAATCGATCAGCTTTTTGTGTCCTTCGTGGAGGGGTTCAAACGTCCCTCCAAGTACAACTTTCACAAAAATTTTGAAACGAGAGAAAATAAAAATTTTTTTATTTATAAATTCCTGTTTAAGAATTATAATTTTTATAGCACATTAATTTTTCGCCTACCGCTACCGAATTCAGAGCTTGAGCACAATTCTTCAATCTGTCCCAAATGGGGTTCCAGACTGAAAGAGGATGGTTACAGACGGCTCAGATGTCCTGAGTACAGTCTAAACATTGAGAAGAGGGCTCTGGAGCGGTTGGAGCCCATATCCGGGATCTCTGACCACCCTGTCTGCCCCGCAGATGACAGATGTGGTTCGAAAAGATGCGGGGAACGCCTGATGAATTTTGCCCTTTATTCGGGAAGAGGTCAGGAATCCTCTTCTGCCATGGCCTCGGCTGTAGTGGCTTCAAAATCCTCGCTCTCTAAAGGCGCAAAACTCTCACACTCTCCTATTTTCTTCCTCACTTGAAAAAGTCTTTCCACCATCGCAGAGGAGGGATTTCAAAAACACTTTTATATTCCATTCCAAAGGATATTTCATGCTTCAGCTGCTCGTTTATAGTGCATTTTTCATATTCCTCACCGGGGTCTCCCTGAAGATTATAAGATTATCAAACCGAATTCATCTAAGGTGCGATCTCTACCCGATTCCACACGTTCCAAATGCCCACGGCGGGGGATATTACGAAGAAGTTGAATGGTGGAAAAGAGAAAGAAAGAGATCAATTTATGGAACAATAAAGGCAATACTCGCCATTCTTACAATAAACGGAAGGAAAATGTCTCTTCAGCCAAGACATTGGTTATTCACATTTCTATTCCACTCAGGAATATTTCTACATGTTCTCTGGATATTCATGCTTATACTGGTAATTCTCACCTCTTCGGCATCATCTGAAAATTTGCTCCCTGTCTTTTCACTTTTAGGATTTACTGGATTGCTTTTGATGTTCGTATTTGCACTGTACTTACTTATAAGAAAGCTCACGCGGCCAATTCGATACTACGTCCCACTCGAAGACTACATCATACTCTCCTTCGTCCTTGCAATTTCCTCTTCGGGCATCCTAGCGCTGCTCGAAGTTGATGCGCATCATTCAATCGAAGTCTTAAGGAGTCTAATAGCTTTCTCGGAACCTTCAAATCTGGGTTTCTTTGAGACAATCCACATTGCAACCTTTTCGATTCTTATCGGGATTCTCCCGTTTACGAGGATTACACACTACATTGCGGTCTTTTTCACGCATTTAGCCCTCTGGGATGACCGAATCAGAAGTGAGTTCGATTCCAGGCTTGAGGAGATTATTACGTCATATCGCGTGAAATGGGGTGCCGGACACTTGAACCCTGATCTTACCTGGGAAGAAAATACAAGGCATCTGAGATTTTGAGTGATAGAATGAAGGGCGTTGGGGTTACCGACATCGCAAAAAAAGCTGGAAAGCTTATCGAACTGAAAGTTGAGGAACTGATGAAACTTCCGGAACCTTACGAAAAAATTTCAGAGGAGTTCAGGTTTATGGAGAGCGAGGATTACGTATCGGATCTAGACGGTTTCGTAGCAATAGACATCGAATGGAAACCGAAGAGCAAAGAGGAGGAAAATTTGCTCGTATCCAAATTCATGACAGCTTTAAAGAAGCTATTGGATAAAGAAGCAAACTGGACGTTTCTTTACCCCCTTCTTCTCTCTCTTGATTACTGCACCCGATGCAAATCCTGCTCTTCTGCCTGCCACGTCTACTTGGGTTCCGGAAGGAAAGAGATCTATCGCCCCACCTACAGGGCAGAAGTTTTGAGAAGGGTATTAAACAGCCAGAGGGGAAAGTTCAGGGCGAAGATTTGGGGAAGCATCGAACCAAACTCGAAACTTGTGCTTAGACTTGCTGAATTGGCATACAGATGCAATTTATGCAGAAGATGTGTCCAGTTCTGCCCTCTCGGTATAGATAACGGGCTGATAGCGAGAGAAATAAGAAAGCTTTTTTCTCAGGAACTCGGAATTGCTCCAAAAGCTCTGCATTCTCAGGGCTCAATAAAGCACCTTAAGTCCGGATCCTCAACTGGCCTAACTCCTGAAGGTTTTAAAGAAATAGTCAGATTCCTAGAAGAAGAAACTTTCGAAAAGACCGGAAGAAAAATAAAAATCCCAGTCGATGAGAAGGGTTCTGAGATTTTGCTCGTTCACAATGCAGGAGATTTCTTGACAAGGCCAGAGAACGTGATAGCCTTTGCTATCCTTTTTGAAGAGGTCGGTTTGGACTGGACCTTGACAAGTGAAGCTGTGGGCTACGATGCTGTGAACTATGGGGTCTGGTATGACGACATTCAGCTTGCAAGAATTGCCTTAAGGCACATTGAGATTGCAAAAAAGCTTGAAGTTGAGAAAATAGTTGTCGGAGAGTGTGGACATGCCCACAAGGCCTTTCTGGTTCTTGCAGACAGAGTAATCCCAGATGGAGATATGGTTCCAAGGGAGAGCTGCATTCCAATTCTCTGGGATCTTGTTAGGAATAAGCTGAACCTTGATCCAACGAAAAACGATTTTCCTGTTACACTTCACGATCCCTGCAATATAGTAAGGCTTTCCGGAATCGTTGAACCTCAAAGGAAGATACTTCGCAAAGTCTGCCCCCAATTCAGGGAGATGGAACCAAATGGGGTTTACAACTATTGCTGTGGCGGCGGTGGCGGTCTTGCGATAATAAACTCCCTTAATTTTCCAGAATTCAGAAACAGGATTTCTTCAAGGGTAAAATTTTCGCAGATCCTAAATGCGTTCAAGAACTCTCTTGGGCCAGAAAAAAGAAATTTTGTTTGCGCTCCATGCAGCAACTGCAGATCGACATTGAGGGATCTTTTTGAATCCTATAAAGCTAGAGAAAAATGCGGGATTCAGCATTGTGGGCTGGCCGAACTCATAGCCAACGCATTGGTAGATACTAAAAGCTCTTTCTTGAACCAGAGTTAACTTTCCCATTGAGAGTCTATTTATGCACTCCCCATCATCTATGAATTGTGGCAAT
>QNUZ01000182.1 GCA_004347865.1 Archaeoglobi archaeon
ATAGCATTTTTCATGCAAAAACTTCTTCGATGTGGAATTGTAGCTCAGATACCATTTAACGAGCTTGAAATACTCTCTGAGAGTTTTATTCAAAGCCAGGACTTTTGATTTATTCGGCCTGAACACCTTGCCTACAACGCATATCTGGACTTCCTTCTGCAAGGGAACATCCCCAAGGCTTTTTCAACGCAGAACTATTTAAGCTTTGCCCGTTCATCCCAGAGCTAGAGCTCTGGGTTTTCTGGGCACCCATTTTTATAACGGGAAGAATTCTAATCCCTTACGAGTTTTTCCGGGATACGGCTTTGATCCTCTCTTGCAGAATAGAGTGTTTATTGAACTCTTTTGGTTTCGGTTCGCTTTGGCCTAAAGGATTTCGGTTACTGTTGATTCGGTATAAAATAGTTCAGCTAACTTTCGGAGCGTATTCAATATATAAGTATGGTTTGTTTGATGTATACTCTCTCGAATAGAAATATACCCTCGTATTTAGCGTATTTTCATTGTTATGCTTGATACACCAGCCATAGTTGTCGTAACTACCATTTAAAAATCCCTGAACGTCCCTCGTAACGTTCCAAAACATCCAGTTGTTGTTACTCGGAGATGGGCTCTGATCCGTGTAGGCTGGTTCATAGCTTGGTTTGTTGTTCCAGTTTATAGTATTTTCTTCCCAGCCAGATAGAACCCTATGAACATTCACAGCCACACCAGTTGGGCCTGAATACTTGTAGAGGGATAGATTGGCCCTAAGGATGTCTGCATTAGCTGGAATTTCGCTCAAATCAAATTTTATGTAGATCCTGTAAATTCTGTCTGCCCGATTCCAGAGCCCGCTGATCAGTTGTTGGCTATTTCCGTAATTCCTTCCTGCAAAACCGCTGTAAACATATGAATCCGCGGATGGATTGATTGTAATAACCCTAATAACACCCACGTCAACGTAGTTTTCAACGCTGCAGGCGTTGCTATCGTCGCAAGCCTTCGCATAAACTCTTATCACGTGCCCTTCTTCGCTCGAGGTTACTGTGTAGGTATTGCTTGTATCCCAACCTCTAAGCAACGTTCCCGAGGTATAATCCAAGAACTTGTAGTAATAAGTTATCGGATCTCCATTCGGATCCGTCGAACCGCTCGCAGTTGCGGTTATAGTCTCGCCAGAACGATAGTACTTCTTGTCTGTCTGGATGTTTGGCTGCGTTGGTGGAAGATTTACCGGTCCAACCCCGGTTACTGTTATATTGAGCCTCGCAGAACTGTCCGAAACTACAGCCACGACAGCAACGGTGCCGTTAATGTTTGCAGTCAGGTTTATATACGCCCAACCCGTTGAATTAGTACACTGACTTTTGTCGTTAACACTCAGGATCGTGGAGTTGTTAGTGGCGAAGTAAATCGGTATACTCGGAACAGCATTTCCATCGAACAATACTTCAACATAAAAAGTTGTCTGATTTCCTGCTTTTGTGACGTTCCACTCGTAATTGCCTGATATCATGTTGAAATTTTCATCATACCATTTAAGAGTGAAAGTCCCGCCACCACCACCTCCGGTGCCAGATGAGGCTTGCACCTTTATGTTGAAATTAATACTGTTTCCTTCAACGCTCAGCTTAACAGTTTCATCACCAATACAATTCGCATTGAAGTAGTAAACAACAAGTCCGTTTTCATCGCTTGTCTGTCCCGAATTTCCATTGCAGCTGTCCTGAATGCTGACAGCAACGCCCCTAACCGGATTTCCGTAATTGTCGACAACCTTCGCAATGAGTATAACCGTCGAACCCTGATACACTGTAAAATCCCTTTGCGAGACGTTCACGAGTTTAAGAACTCTCTGCGGTAGTTCTGGTAGGATTTCTCCAGCAGATACAGCATAGGCAGAAAATACTGAAATGGAGAGAGGGATGTTTTGCAGGTTTCTTATTTTCACAGTTGTGTTATTAACAACCGAAACGTTATCTTGGCCGTAAATACTGCTGAGTGTTTCGTTCCACCACTGTGCGGTGTTCTTGTCGTAGCATTCGAGCTCGATGCTGCCGCTAAAAATGCTGCTCCCGCCAACCGACTCGGGAACGAGGATTATGCTCGCGGTCTCGGCAGTCGCAAAAGTCCCGAACTTTGCCTTTACTATTGCTAAGTGAATCGAATTACTGCTGAAAGCACTCTGACTGGATTCCACAAGTATTACACCGTTCATTTCTTCTCTCAGGACAGCAGAGTGTTCGTAGATGAACCTCGATCTTGAAGAATAGAGGTAGTTAGGTTCAACAACTATTGCAGAACTTTGATCTTGGATTTGCAACGAACCGTCAACCCTAACACTCAGATTTTTGGCTGCGATCGTTGTCGAAGCTTTGGATGGAGAGAAGAGAATGTAGTAATTTGGATAGCTGACTCCGGCGTTTAAAACTACCTTAGCAGGGTTACCAGTTGATGCTGATATAGAAATAACCCTGCTTATGTCTGCAACCTCGTATTTGAGCGTGCTTAAATGCCTAGCTTCTGCGGCCTTGTTCCATTGCGGAACCGCGGTTGATTGAAGAATGCCGATTAGCCCCATTACTATGGCCATCAGCAGTATGAATCCTATCAGCGGCGATACTGCCCTGCTGTCCACATTTTATAATTTATTTTCAAAGAATTTAAGCCTTTTGCAATTTTTAAGGTGCCTACCAAGATGGTACAACCGTTTGGGTTTCTGAAGATTGGCAGAAGCCACAACAATCCTTGAAACTTCTTTGTTAAATAGAAGGAAAATACAAATTTTTTGAGAATACCCTATAGTTATGGAGGAGAAGCTCCAAATCCTCAAAGGATTACTACAGAAAGCCTACAGGCTTGAAGCGGGCTTCGAAAGCGAGGCAAATTTTCGAGGTTTTATCGCAAGCCTGAATGATGAACAGAGAAAGGTTCTATTCAAGCTCATCTCGTGACTCGGGGAGACACAAGAGTATCCTTGAGAGAATTGCAAAAGATCTCGGATTCGAACTTGGAGACATGAGTGATGATTTAATGAAATTTACGGGCTTGAACTAACAGCAAATCGCAGCAAATTTGGCATATTTTGGGTGAAAAGGCTGCTATACTTAGATAGATGGCCAAAGAAGAGGAGATGCATGGAAGGCTCGTTGAAAAGTTGTTGACAGAACTATTAGGATTCTCTAAATTTTAAGCTCATACGAAATTCTCGATAGAAAGATTTATTAATACCTTCAAGACATTATTATAAAACGGCGGCGGGGTGAATGGAATGATTTCGGAGAAGGTGGAGTTGGAGAAAGTATTGCAGTTGATAAGAAATGAAATAGAGACCTCTGAGGTTGCAAAAAAGATTTCGGAGCTCGATTCCAAGCTTGTGGAACTTAAGAAGGCTGTGGAAGGAATCGTGATCGAACTGACGTACATAAAAAGCGAGCTTAAGGACTTGAGGGAGAATAGCAGGGAAAAGAGGGCAGTTCTGCGGCCAAAGGAGGGTGAAGGGATTGAGAGAATCGAAAGGCAGGTAAAGGCAGAGGAGGCAAAGATTGACACGATAAAGAGAGAGAAATCGGAGGTAGAGAAGAAGGCAGAAAAAGTTGAGGAGGCCCAGAAAAAGGATGATAAGGACCTGATCATCTGCGACTAAGATGCAGATTGCAAAGATCAGCCTTAAAAACTTTAAGTCCTTCAGCAGAAAGGCAGAAATCCCCCTATATCCGGGCTTTACGGTAATAACAGGGCCCAACGGCAGTGGAAAGTCCAATATCATTGATTCTATTCTTTTTTGTTTCGGCCTCTCCACTTC
>QNUZ01000183.1 GCA_004347865.1 Archaeoglobi archaeon
ACATCTCAGTTTATGCCGAGAATGTAAGAGAAAGATAGAAATAGATGATGAGATATTATCTCACACCTTCAAAGTACTGAGATGGTTGGATGGTGATCTTTCTTTACCCGGCTGGCCTGATGTCAAGGAATGTGACCCGGAGTTCCGTAGAGCCATTAAAGAAGAAGCATTGAGGGAGATGGAAGAAGTATTTAACTCATGTAAAGAAGTATCCCCCACAGAATCTTTCACCGAAGTCAAAATAGAAAATCAAGATGCAGATTTCTCGGAAATGAAACTTATAATGGATCAAGTTCATTTCTCTACATCCCACTTCAATGAAGATAAAGACTTATCTCTCGAATCTCGGGCCAAACAATTAAAAGAAGAAAAATTAAAATCAATAGGAGATTTATCGCACATATTCGATATGACAAGGCCTCCTTCTATGAAGGGAAAAAATACTACCTCAGGACTTCTTGGCTGGTCTGCATATGTTGAACCTAAAAAACCTGAATCATCTCTAGCTCAATCGACTCTCGCAGGGCGAAACCCCTCGCTCTATTCAGCAATTACTATTATCATCATTATCGGAATCGGAATTGCAGCGTTCATTGGAATCCAGAACTATATCGGAAATAGAAAACAAACACCACTCTCCTTAGTAAAAGGAGATAAAGTCATAAAAGGAGTAGTAGGAAAGCAAATAAAACAGATAGAAATAAAAAAAGAAGAAAGACTTCAGATTGTTAAGGAAACTCCGGAGTGGAAAATTCATTTTGAAAACGGATTAGAACTTGAGAGACAGAAGAAGTGGGAACTTGCGGCATCGGAGTTTCAAAAAGCGGCAGAGCTTGCCCCAGAGAATGCTGACTGCTGGAGAAGATTGGGGCACGTGTTTCTTAAAAACGGAAATAGAAAGGAGGCGGCGGAGGCGTATCGGAAGTATTTGGATCTTCGACCCAACGCTTATGATGCCCCCTACATCAAGGCGCTCATCAAAAACTGGTGACGATTATGTGGGACACAAAAAATATCGAGGCATTTCAAAAGTTATGCAATTTTATGGCGGGTATTCGGTGTGGGAAAATCGAAGAAACAGAGTATTTAGAAAAGCTCTTAGCTCAGTGTTGGAATTCCTTGGAAGGCGCTAAGGAAGGAGGAATGGAAGGATACAAACTTATCCGGCGGATGAAAGATGTTCGATGGGAGCCGCCAATTCTGAGCTTTTATATAGAACGCCATGGCGCTGTTACCCTGGGTTCAGGATATGCAGAAATTCAGGAGTGGAAGATAGACCTAGGTAAGAAGACTGCAACCTATCTTGGTGCGGGGCGCAGGCAGGTGTACAAGAGGGCTTCCCCAATTCGTGTTGATCCAATTGTTAAGGAAATAGTTGCTTTGGTTCAGGCCAATAAAGAGGACACTCCTTTTTTGAAGTGGTCTATCTCTCACACAGAGGTGGAGATCAGGACAGGGAAAGTACCTGGATTGGAGGCTAGTTCCGCCGTGAAACAAACTCTTGAAGGGAGGAGAAGGCGTTTTCGTAAAGCCCTGATTGACGCAATGGAGGATGCTGGTTGGGAAGTGATGCAAAAAGGAAGTAGACTTACTTTTACGAAATCTCGATAAATAATATGGATGAATAAAACGTCTTCACACTGTTAATAAGAAGCATCCTTTTGATGCCTCATTTTTTCTTTGCAGAGCAGGTAACTATTTAGTCGAACTCAAGAATTCGGTTAAAAAAATTACCTTTTATATACCTCCAAAATTTGCACAAGTCCAGCAAAAAATGGTAAATGCCAAGTATCGTGACGTTGTCGATTCCCAGAAATCTCGATGAAGCCATCGAGATAATCAACAATCTTGTAAAAAAATATGAAGAGTTAGAACTTGAAAATGAGCGGTTGAAGAAAGAACTGGCCGAATTAAAAGGAGGGGATGAACCAACTCCTTCCGAAATGATCCCACCCTACAAGAAAGGGAACAAATCCACAAAGAGAAGCAAGAAGCCCGGAAGAAAGAAGAGGTATGAAAGGTGTCACGGGCAGCCCCTCTGGTTATTCACAAGAGGGTAGAGCATAAAGCAAGCAACTGTCCCTCACTGTGGTACAAATCTTGAGGATAGGAGGCTCTGTAGGCGAAGAAAGCGATATGTTGAAGATATAGCGAATATGAGCACGGAGGTGACCGAACACACAATTGAGGGCACCTGGTGCCCAACCTGCAAGAAGGTGGTGGAGCCTGTGGTAAGTGATGCGCTTCCGGGCAGCAACTTGTGCTTATACCTTCTGATAGTAACGGCTTGGCTTCACTACGGCTTGGGAATAACCATAGGAAATATACTCAAATGGCTTAGCAGAATATGCCAGATGCGGGTCAGTGCCGGGGGCTTTTGCAGGGGTGGTTCGGGTTGGCGGAACGATTGAAACCTATGTACGAGTAAATTCAGCAGGAGGCCCGGGCAAGTGCCGTGCTTCATGGCGATGAAACGGGCTGGCGAGTGAATGGAAAAACGCACTGGCTGTGGTGTTTTGCCGCCAAGAATCTTGCTTTATACGTGATCAGTCCTTCAAGAGGTTCTCCGGTTATAAAGAAGGTTCTCGGGGAGGTTTTCAGTGGCGTTTTGGTATGCGACTTTTTCGGCGCTTACAATAGCATTATTGCGTGGGCCAAGCAGCGGTGCATAACGCATCTACTGGGCGAGCTTAAGAAAACCTCCGAGCGCAATACAGGAAGAATGTAGAAGAGGTTTTACCGTAAGTTGCGAAGGCTTCTTAAGGATGCCTTGAGACCGAAAGCATTAAAACCGCATTAGCAAACAGCAATACGATAGAAAAGCAAGCAAACTCTATGCGCGGTTAGACAAGCTCATCAGCCAGAGCTCCAGGGACAAGGATGTTGCAAGAATCCTGAAAAGGCTGCGCCGCTACAGGGAGGAACTTTTTACCTTCCTTGAGTATGATGAAGTTCCGGCGAGCAATAATCATGCGGAGAGGATGATTCGTCCCCCGTGGTAGCCCGCAAGAATTCCTATTGCGATCGCTCCGAGCGAGGCGCCAAGGTCCAGGCCGTCGTGATGTCTATTTTCAGAACCCTTGAATTAAGGGGTGTTGATTCCGTAAGGTTTGGAAGAATCCCTCCGCAGCCAGATGGAAACCGAAAGACTGCTTCCCCTAGCTGCATGAAGCGAAAAACAAAAAGGATATGGAATATGAGAAAAGCAATAAAAATCAAATTCTTTTGCGAAAGGATTCATCAACAGAATACACCTGGAAAAGGACAACTTTTCCGCTTGAGTTGAACGGAAAGCTGATAAATGTAGGAAGGGTGTCCGTCAGGGAGTGCCAGCAATGCCATCATCTGCATCCTACTGAAAAAGGATTTGAAAAGTTGAGCCGATGCCTTTCGGTAGTGGCTTCATCATTTGGTTGGTGATGATCTTTAATCATTTTGTAGATGAGCACTCTGTTTCCTATCGTCGAGAACTTCATTCCGCTAAATAGTTATAAAAATTTGAAGGAAGCTTCTATTTGCTTTTACGGACAAAAGATTACGAATTTTAGATCTTTAGTGCAAAGTAAGTTGTTAGATTACATTTCCAGTGTGAATGAAAAACAAGTGAAAAAGACTAACGAAGAAATCGGCTTCCGAATATACAATCTCGCCGGAAACCCTGTAATGGTCAAACTCGTGGATCACAGGATTAAAGATGCCCGTGGTATTGATGCAGTAATTGAAATTAAAGGGCAAAAACCACACGATATGGCACCTGGTGCCTACATTGCATTAAAAGGAGGCGCTA
>QNUZ01000184.1 GCA_004347865.1 Archaeoglobi archaeon
AAACCTTCAGATCATCTTCCCATCATCGCTGAATTCCGGGATGAGATTTCGGGGTAGGCAAACTTAAAAAGCACCATTCTGTGAATCTTTATGAAAATAAAAATAGAAAAAGTAGCTGTTTTCGGAGCAGGGGAGATGGGACACGGTATTGCAGAGAACTGTGCGATTGCAGGTTATGAGGTTTGGATGAGGGATCTGACAGATGAGGCTTTGAATCGGGCAATGGCAAGAATAAAAGAGGGGCTTCTTAAGCTCCAGGCTAGAGGTATTATCAAAAATACTGAAGAAATTTTGGAAAGGATCAATCCGACTACTGAGCTAGAAAATGCAATTAAAGATGCCGATCTGTTAATAGAGGCAATTCCGGAGGTTTTCGAGCAAAAGGTCAATCTTTTTTCTGAATGCGATAAAATTGCCAGGGATGAATGCATTTTTGCAACTAATACCTCGACTATGAGCATCACGCGGCTTTCAGAAGCTACCAAAAGAAGGGATAGGTTTATAGGCATGCACTTCTTTACACCTGTCGTTGTCATGGAACTGGTCGAACTCACAAAAGGAGAGAAAACGAGCGAGGAAACTTTGAAAGTCTGCGAGGAATTCGTTAAAACTTTGAAAAAGAGACCCATAGTCCTCAAAAAAGAAACTCCGGGTTTTATTGTCAATCGAGTGGTTGCACCAGCGTCTGTTCTGAGGCTGTGCATATTGGAAAAAGGAATTGCAACTCCCGAGGAGGTCGATGCCACCTGCAGGAAAGCTGGATATGTCATCGGCCCCTTCGAGCTGTGGGATTACATCGGCCTGGACGTTGTCTGCAACGCAATGAAGTACTATGCTAGGGAATTAAGTCCGGAATACGAGCCAAAATACCTCGAAAGGATGATTAAGGAAGGAAAGTTGGGCAAAAAGAGCGGTATGGGGTTCTACGACTGGAGCAGAAGACCCGAAGTCGATCTCAGTAAAGCCACGGACAGGGTTGACATTCGGGACTTTGTTTTTTTGGAAATCAACGAGGCAACAAAACTAGTTGAAATGGGTGTTTCGGATCCAGAAACGATTGATTCGGCAGTTAAATTGGCCTATGGGAGGAAGAAGGGGCCATTCGAAATTGCCAGGGATTATTCGGATGATGAGATCTGCAGAAGATTGAAGGAACTTGCAAAGAAGTTTGAAAAGAGAATCTTTGAACCAGCAGAAACGATTAGAAAGGGAAAGCTGAAAGAGCTGCTGAAAAATACGAGCTGATAAAAATTTTTAAACTTGGAGCAAACCACGTCTAGGTGATCCGATGCCCGTGTTATGGTTGAGCGATGTTGGCAAGAACGATATTTCCATCGTTGGAGGAAAGGCTGCAAATCTCGGTGAGCTTTTGAGACTGGAGATTCCAGTTCCTGATGGCTTTGTGGTTGACGCAAGAACTTTCAGGGATTTTATAAATAGAGCCAATTTGAGGAGTAAAATTTACTCGCTCCTTCAGAATCTCGACGTTGAGAAGACTGAAGAACTGAACAGGGTTTCCGAAGAAATAAGAAAAATGATCAGAGAGGCAGAAATGCCCGAAGAGATCGGAAAGGAGATAAAAAAGGCCTACAAGAAGCTGGGAAATGGCAAGGAAGTTTACGTTGCAGTAAGAAGCTCGGCCACAGCAGAAGACCTCCCGGATGCAAGCTTTGCGGGACAGCAGGACACCTATTTAAACGTAAAGGGCGAAGAAGAAGTAGTTAAAAAGGTGAAGGAGTGCTGGGGGAGCCTCTTCACACCAAGGGCGATTTACTATCGAGTCCAGAAAGGTTTCAAGCACGAAAACGTCAGCATAGCAGTGGTAGTTCAGAAAATGGTGAACAGCGAGAAAAGCGGTGTCATGTTCACGTCACATCCTGTGACCGGTGAAAAGAAATGTATAATAGAAGCCGTTTTCGGCTTGGGGGAAGCAATTGTTAGCGGGCTCGTCACTCCTGACACCTATGTTTACGATAGGCTCAGTAAAAAGCTTTTGGAAGTGAAAATTGCCGAGAAGAAATTCATGATAACGAGGAAGAATGGAAACGAAAGGGTTGAACTTGGGGAGAAGGGAAAGGAGAGAGTTTTGAGCGATGATGAGATAGTTAAGCTTGTTGATCTGGGTGAAGTCATAGAGGATCATTACGGTAAACCGCAGGACGTTGAATGGGCTATAGAGGGCGGACAGGTATACATAGTACAGTCAAGGCCAATAACAACGATAAAAGAGGCGGGTGAAGAAAGGGCAGAGCTCGAAGAGGCGGGCAAAATTTTGCTGAAAGGACTTGGAGCATCTCCGGGAATTGCAGTCGGTGAAGTGAAGATAGTGGGCAGTGAAAGGGACATTTCCAAGGTTAAGGATGGCGATGTGCTGGTGGCCGTGATGACGACTCCAGACATGGTTCCTGCAATGAAAAAGGCTTCTGCGATAGTCACCGACGAGGGAGGGCTAACCTGCCATGCTGCAATAGTTTCCAGAGAACTCGGTGTTCCGGCAGTTGTTGGAACAAAGAACGCCACCAAACTGCTGAAGGATGGAATGCTTGTAACCGTGGACGGAGAAAAAGGAATAGTTTACCTGGGGAAGCTGGAAGTGGCGAAGAAGGAGGAGGCAAAACCTGTCTCTGTCTCAGCGCCACTAATAACCGCCACAGAGGTTAAGGTAAACATCTCACTGCCTGATGCTGCCGAGAAGGTTGCAAGAGAGACAAATGCTGACGGGGTCGGACTTTTTAGGATTGAACACATGATCCTTTCGCTTGAAAAGCATCCTATGAAGTACATAAAGGACGGGGAGATAGAGAAGTACATCGATCTGATCTACAACGAGATGAAAAAAGTTGTTAAGGCATTCTATCCAAGGCCAGTATGGATCAGGACGATCGATGCTCCAACTGACGAGTTCAGGGCCATGAAAGGCGGAGAAGACGAGCCGATCGAAGCGAATCCGATGCTCGGCTTTAGGGGGATTCGGAGAGATCTTGCCGAGGAAATGCATCTAAGGGCGGAAATGAGGGCAATCAAAAGACTCATAGACGAGGGATATACCAACATCGGCATAATGCTGCCTCTGATAGTCAGCCCGGAGGAGATAAGAAGGGCAAAGAGGGTTGCAATCGAAGAAGGCATTCCGCTGGATAGGATTGATTTCGGTATAATGGTAGAAACTCCCGCAGCGGCGCTTATAATTGAGGATCTGATCAAGGAGGGAATCGATTTCATAAGCCTTGGAACAAATGATCTGACGCAGTACACGCTTGCGGTTGACAGGAACAACGAGAACGTCGCGTATCTCTACGATGAGACCCATCCGGCGGTCATGAAGCTGATCGAGAGAACGATTAAGATCTGCAAGGAGCATGGCGTGAAAACCTCGATCTGCGGGCAGGCGGGAAGCTATCCGCATGTTGTGGAGAAACTCGTTGAGATGGGAATTGACAGCGTCTCTGCGAACCCCGACATAGTGCACAGGATCAGGGAGGTTGTTGCAAGAGCCGAGCGGAAGATAATTCTGGAAAAGCTCAGGAAGTTGCAGTGAGCACTTTTTTTATATAAATAACGATTAAGTACAATGCAGAAGCTGTAAAAGCTGCCAAAGCGCTTGCAGAGACTGGGAAAATAATAGAGGCCAAAATTCCAGTTATTAAGGATACCAGTGCAATTGCGAAGGTGAGGATTATACTCTGCCTGATGCTCTTTGAGAATTCCCTTGCAATCGCTGCGGGGGCAACG
>QNUZ01000185.1 GCA_004347865.1 Archaeoglobi archaeon
AATCCTATGCTCCGAGCAACGCGTACTTCTTTTCGCCAGAGCTTCGGAGTTATCTGAAAAGGCATTCAGGGGATTACGATCTCATTCATGCACATAATTTCCACGCTTTTCCGGCCCTTTATGTAGCACTTTCAAAGCCTAAGAAGTTTGTTTTCACTCCGCACTACCACGGACACGCTCACAGCTTTTTTAGGAACATCCTTTTCAGGCCTTATAAGTTTTACTCCCGTAGAATATTTGACAGGGCCGACAAAATTATCTGCGATTCTTTTTTCGAGAGAGACCTCGTATTAAAAGACTTTGGAGTTGAGAACTCGAAGATTCTTGCTGTTCCTCTGGGTGTTAACTTTGACTTTATCGAGAAAAGAAAAACTGGAAAGAAAATCCTCTATGTTGGCAGGATTGAAAAATATAAAGGGCTAGATTTTGTCGTGAAGACTTTAAGGCTACTTCCTGAATTCAGGCTTGAAATTGTTGGCCAGGGGAGCTACAAGCGAGAGATAATGAAGTTGGCGAAAAATTTTGGGGTTCTCGATAGAATAAGCTTTTATCAGGATTTGAGCAGAGAAGAGCTTTTAAAAAGGTACTCTGAAGCAAGCGTTTTAGTTCTACTCTCGAAATTTGAGGCATATGGTCTTGTTGTTGCCGAAGCCTTGGCAAGTAAAACCCCTTGTGTTGTTGCGAAAACCTCGGCATTGGCCGAGTGGGTTGATAATAGAAACGTTTTCGGTGTAAGCTATCCTCCGGAGATTACAGAACTTGCAGAATTGATCAGGAAAGCTTCTGAGATTGAAGTTGGAGACGTTAACGTCCCATCTTGGGATGAGGTTGCTGAGAGGACAAAGAAAGTGTATTTTGAGTTGCTTGGATAGAGCCGCTTCATAACCCCCGTATCAGCCTCTTCTTTTTGCATCTAAATAGTAATTGAGCTGATCGCGGATTATGTCCTTCAAAGAATGTTCTGTCCTGAAGCCGAGTTTTTGGATCTTGCTTGTATCGGAAAGCAGTATCGGTACTTCTGCGGGTCTAAATCTCTTCAAGTCAAACTCTATTGGTATTTTTCCAGCATCTGTAATCACAAAAATACCTTTATCCTGCGGATCAAAGCGGATCTCATCTTTAAGTAGAATCTCGTCGACAATTGTTTTTTCGAATTTGATGCCAAAGAACTTTGAGTCGCTTATCTGAGTTGGAGCTTCGATCTTTTTATCACCGTTGAAGGTCTCGATTCTCTTGATTTTGTATCCCGCAACCTCGAGAGCTAGCAGAATGTAGCTAATAACGGAGTTCGTCCTCATAGATCCCTGATTGTAGACTTCTCCGTACTTCCCCTTTATTGCAAGCAGACAGTATCCGTTGACTATGTCATTTACGTGGCTCCAGTCCCTGAAAGCATTCACATTACCGACTCTAATTCTGTCTACCTCACCAAATTTGATCTGCATCACTTGGAGTGCTACATTGGCTGTAACGAACATCTTTCCCCTTCCAGCTCCTTCGTGATTGAAAGCTCTTGAGACTATTGTTCTCAGACCGTATGAATGATGGTAGTTCCTAAAAAGGAAGTCCCCATAAACCTTGCTCACTGCATAGGGCGACATCGGTCGAAGAGGATTACTCTCTTTTATTGGTAGTTCTGGTATCCTCTCAGGTTCGGGAAATACTGCTTTACCCGAATTTTTTATCTCTTCAAGCTGCCTTTCAGAACTTATCACCAGCCCGTATTCTTCGCTAGATCCAGCAAATACGACTATAGGATCCAAATTCTTTATTCTAATTGCTTCCAGAAGGTTTAGAGTTCCAATGCAGTTTATCTGCATAGTCTCTAAAGGATTTAAAAATGACTGGGGGACGAATGACTGGGCACCCAAGTGGAAAACGATTTCTGGCTGTGAGACATCTAGAGCTCTTGCTATTGAGGATATATCCACGAGATCACCTTCAAGCAGTGAGACATCATCATAGATTCCCTTATCGATCAAATTCTGGGGATTAGACCAATCTGCCCTACGTCTGATAATCCCATAAACTTCAGATCCAGTATCTAGCAATTTTTTTGCGAGATGAGATCCAACAAATCCCGTTATGCCTGTTATTAAGATTCTACTATCCTCAAGTTCTTTCATGCACTTGTTTCTTCTGAGATAATTTTTTAAATTTTCGTTTTAGGTAACCTACTTGAATCCTTTAAAGCGTAAATTTTTTGAGTTTTATTATGGCATTTTTAATCCCTCTAAGTAAATCGTAGCCCAACGTCGCTGATATCATGTGGATTGGAACTCTGAAGTAAGGGCTATTTCTTATTTTTTCTGTTAATTTCAACTCTCTGGGATGACAAATAGCAATAGTTTTTCCGTGGTGTTCGTTATAAGCTAGGAAAGATCTGAAGACCTTTGCCCCCATTTTAAAAAGATCGATTTCAAAGAAAACGGCTTCATCAATAACCCTTCCATTATTTTCTTTGCATCTAAATACGATCTTTTCCATGACACGTCTTTTTATAAGAGTCCCTCCAAATCCTGTTAAGTTTATCCCTAATCCGTCTTTGTCAAGATACCCATTATAAACTACATCGTAACCTTTTTTGACTTTTTCAATCAATTTGTTTAATATATCCGGATCGAATATCATATCGGAGTCGATGAAAACTAAATACTCGGCATTTGAATTCAAGAAATAATCTCTTATTGCATTTCTTGCCGCTACTATATTCCATATTCTATTTTTGGCATTTAAAGGTCTTTTTGCCTCAAATAGTATCACCTCGCAGTTAATGCCATATTCTTTGCAGCAGGTACGGAGTTTTTTAGCGAATTGTTCATCTTCAGTTGCAAATACCGTTTTAACGTCTACTCTCGTTTTTTCTTGTATTTCTTTTTGATTTTTCAAGAATTTTTCGAGTAAATATTCAGTTTGAGGACTTATTGGCACCCCAATTATAACCATGGAACTCCCCTCCATAATCTGTTTAAGTTTATATAGCGGATATAGAAATTTTTTATGGTGGTTGAATGAAGTTCGGGGTCTTCCATTGGGCCTTTGACTTCTTTGGCGGGGGAGAAAAAGTAGCGATGGACATAGCAAAGGCGTTGGGGCTTAAAGAGGTCTACACGCTCTTTTCGAGTGCGGAGAAGGACGGAGTCGAGGCTGTGGATATAGGCTACCTCCTGCCCAGATGGGCTAGGCTCATGGGGAAAATAACGAGAAGAAAGAGGGCTCTGGAATACTGGGTGTGGGAGATGATCGATCCTAAGGATCTGGGGGATTTCGATGTTGTGATAACGTCAGGAGTAACTCCGAGGGCCATGCTCGTGCAGGATAACGTAATGCACGTAAACTACTGCCACAGCGTCCCGAGATGGATCTTCGACTTGTGGCACCACCGATGGAAAAGCGCAAACAAAAGCCCGACGGTTTTTGCCTTCGCGTCGCTTTTCAGGGTAATGGATGTGTGCGTAGATTCTCGCGTGGATCACTACTTCGTGAATTCGGAGCTGATCCAGAGGCGCCTCTGGCACTATCTGAAAAGGGAAAGCGCAGTTCTGTATCCGAGCATAGAGGTCTCAAAATATAAGAACGCGGAAAGCGAGGGCTACATTTTGCACATGGG
>QNUZ01000186.1 GCA_004347865.1 Archaeoglobi archaeon
ATACCTTGCAAGAAAGGGGCACGAAATCGTTCTTTTTGAGAAAACTGAAAGACTCGGCGGCCAGCTAAACATCGCCTCCAACTCCCCACTGGCCTATGAGTTTGCCGAGGTTGGAAGGTACTTTATGAATGTTTTGCCCAAACTGGGAGTCAGGATTCACTACAGAACCACGGCAACAGCGGAGAAGGTTTTGGCAGAAAAACCCGACGTCGCTATTATCGCGGTCGGTGCAAGCCCCATAATTCCAAAGATTCCTGGAGTTGAAAATGCCGTAACCGCATTCGATGTGCTCAGCGGAAAGGCCAGGGTTGGGAAGAAGGTGGTTGTAATAGGCGGAGGCGGCGTTGGCTGCGATACTGCAGCCCATCTGGCAGATCGCTGCAAGGTTACACTCGTCGAGATGCTTCCTAAAGTCGGACAGGATATCGGAATAAGCACCCGCTGGACAGTTTTGCTATACCTGAACCAGAAAGGCGTTGAAATCCTCACAGAAACCAAGGCGGTGGAGATAAAAAGGAATGCGGTGGTGGTTGAATCGCCAAAAGGCGTTAGAGAGATAGAATGCGATACTGCAATCCTTGCAGTGGGAACCAGACCAAATGATGGCCTTTACGACCAGCTTAATGGTAAAGTTCCCGAATTATACAAGATCGGAGACTGTGTAAAACCGAGAAAGGCAATCGATGCAACTCACGAGGCATTCGATCTCGCGTTAAAGATCTGACTACTTTAAAACCATTTTTGTTTTTGAAAACCAGATCATGAGGTCGAGCTCGGAGACGCTGATTTCGTATTCCGAAGCAATTTTTTGCAACTTGATTTCTGCTTCAGCATATCTTTTTCTGGTCAGAGACCTGTGATCGTATCCAAGCCATCGTAAAATGTGTCTGTCGAGAATCGCTACGTTTTTTTCACCCAGATTTCTGAGAAAATGGCTCGCCTCTTTTAATCCGAGACCGTAAAACTCTTTGACAAGCAAATCTCTTTCTGGTTTCCAATCAGCCTTGAAGCTTGCAAACTTTTCAAGCGCATGGCGTATATAAAAAGCCTTCTTCCTGTGAAAACGAACCCCAGCTTCCTTTAAAAGCTTCTCAAGTTTTTCCACATCGATCTTCGATAGATCCAGGTCTTCGAGAGATTTCTGAAACTTAAGACCGGATCTCGCAGATGAGTTGGCGGTGGAGATGCAGAATGCGAGTTCAGTTTCGACCGTTGCCTCGACTTCTAAATCCAAAAATGGTCTGAAGTTGAATTTAACGATTCCGTCTTTTCCAAGTCTCTCGAACTCCCTTACCCTCCTTTTTATTGCCTGCAGTGCGTAATCGGGAACGTAAGGAATCCCGGGTTCAGTCAAGCCTGAGATCTCTGACGAATACACCCTCTCCTTCCTCGACGTAGCCAACCCTCTTCGCTCCGAATTTTTCGACGCAGCTTACGGATTCCTCGGGCACTATTGTCAGGAAACCCATACCCATGTTGTAGGTGCGGTACATCTCGAGCTCGTCAACGTTTCCCAGCTTCTGAATGAACCTGAATATTTCCTGTGGCTTAAGCGGCGAATCTATAACGTATTTCACGTCCTTTCTTAGCCTCTTTAGCTTTCTGAACGCCCCGCCAGTTATATGGGCCAGACCGTGAACCTCGCAGTTCTTTATGATGTCAAGAACCTCCATGTATATTCTGGTTGGAGTCAGCAGCTCTTCTCCTATGGTCTTCTCGCCGAATTTGTCAAAGTAGCTCAACCCGCTGGCTTCGATCACTTTTCTGGCCAGAGTAAGCCCGTTGCAGTGAATGCCCGAACTCGGCAGGGCCATTATCACGTCTCCCGGCCTTACATCTTTTCCCGTTATGATCCTGTCCTTCCTCACAACTCCCAATGCGGTTCCTGCCAGATCGAAGCCTTTAATCATATCGGGGAGAGTGGCTGTTTCTCCCCCAACCAGAGTTATGTTTGCAATTCTGCAGCCCTCTTCAAGTCCCTTTGCGATTTCCGCGATGATCTCCTCGTCTATCTTCTGCATAGCAATGTAGTCCACCATCGCCAGAGGCTCGGCCCCTATCGCAAGCAGATCGTTGACGTTGGCGGCCACGCAGTCAATTCCAAGCGTCTCGTATTTTTTCATTGCAATCCCTACAAGTATCTTTGTCCCGACACCATCTGTTGTGATCGCAATCCCAAAATCACCGACTTCAATTACTCCTGCGTAATGGGAAACCAGAATTGGCGCCCCAAAACCTGTTCTTTTAAATTTTACGATCCCTATTAGGGTGCTTATGGCTCTGTTGGCCTTGTCTATGTCCACACCTGCCTTTGCATAATCGAACTTCATGGCCTAACAGTGGGAGAACTTTTTAAAAACTTATTCTATCGTGAATATGGATCCGCTGAAGCTTGTAGAGCTCATGGAAGAGGAGGGAAAGAAAAGAAATGCTCCAGTATTTCTACACAATTCTAGTCTTGAACCCTGGCAGATACTCATTGCAACGGTCCTGAGCGCACGGACCAGAGATGAACAAACCGCAAAAGCTTCTGAAAATATGTTTTCCAAAGCTAAATCTCTTGATGAAATTGCAGAAATGGAGTTAGATGAGATAGAGAGGCTAATAAAGCCTGTGGGGTTTTATAAAGTTAAGGCTAAGAGGATAAAAGCAATAGCGGAGATACTTAAGGGAAAAAAGTTTCCGGAAACTATAGAGGAACTTCTTGCGCTTCCGGGGGTTGGCAGAAAGACTGCAAACATAGTTCTGGCCTATATGGGAAAACCGGCGATTGCAGTTGATACGCATGTTCACAGAATTGCAAACAGACTGGGAATTGTGAACACGAAAAAGCCAGAACAAACGGAGGAGGAATTGAAGAAAATTTTTCCTGTGGAGTTGTGGGGCAGGGTGAACTCTGCCTTTGTGGGGTTTGGCCAGACAGTGTGTCTCCCAAGAAATCCGAAGTGTGATGAGTGTCCACTGAATGGATTTTGCAAGAGCTCAAACTTGAAGAAAGATTTTTAATTTTAATCTCAGAAATAACTCCATGAAGGTTGCGACCTTCAATGTCAATTCCATAAACTCGAGGTTGCACATCGTAATTCCATGGCTCAAAGAAAAAAAGCCTGACTTCTTCTGCATGCAGGAAACAAAGGTTGAGGACAGAAAATTTCCCGCAGCGGACTTTCACAGGTTGGGTTATCACGTTCTTTTCAGGGGCAGAGGAGGTCAGAGCGGGGTTGCTCTTGCTTCTGTGCGAGAGCCTGTTCGGTTTAGCTTCGGATTAAACGGAGAGGATGAAGACAGGCTCATATTTGCAGATTTCGGCCATCTGAAGATTATTAACGTCTACATTCCTCAGGGTTTTAGGATAGACAGTGAAAAGTACGCTTACAAGCTCAAATGGCTCGAAAATTTCTATCAGTGGCTTAAGGGATTGGATCTAAGCGAAAAAATTCTGATCTGCGGGGATATGAATGTGGCGCCAGAACCAATAGACGTGCACAGCCCGGAAAAGCTGAAAAACCACGTTTGCTTCCATGAGGATGCAAGGAGGGCTTACAGGAAAATACTGGATCTCGGATTCGTCGATCTCCTTAGAAAAAT
>QNUZ01000187.1 GCA_004347865.1 Archaeoglobi archaeon
GCCACTTTTCTTCAATCTGCTTGAACATAGCCTGAGAACCGCCAAAGGAATTAAAAACTTATCTCAGAATGCTCCTGCCAGAAAACCTATCAGGCCGAACAGTGCTGCTATGAGCGTTTCCTTTCTGTACTTCGAGATCTGATTCTTGTTTCTAGGAAGTCTTACGGCCACTGAGATCAGCATTATGTCGGTTATCGCGACAGGAATGGCGTATTTCAGGTCATAGTACTCTGGAACTAGCACGGGCGGGAAGAAGCTCAGAAAAACGGCAAGGAGGAAGAACAAAGAAGACGCCCTTGAAGCTGTATCTATTCCGTAGACCCTTGCAATGCTCCTGACGTTCCTCAAAGCGTCACCCTCGACATCCTCAATGCCCTTCATTATCTCCCGCCCCAAGCCGGTTAGGAAGGCTATCAGAGAGAGCAGCAAAACGGAATAGCTGAACTCGGCTATTATCCCGCCGAAGATGAAAGGTGCAGCCATGGTAAATGCTACGTATGCGTTTCCTATGAGCCCCAATTCCTTCAACTTTGCATTGTACAGGAAGGCGAGGGCTGTTACGACTAGCACAAAAATCAGCGCCTCAACGGAAATGAGAAATGCTGTTATAAGTCCGAGGGGGAAAAAGATCGCAGAAAGACTCAGAACGGTCTTTCTGCTTATATCCCCCCGGACGAGGGGTCTGTCAAGCCTTTTGTTTGCAACATCGACCTCGTAGTCAAGATAGTCGTTCATGGCAAAGGCTGAGGCTTCGAGGAAAAGGGCCGTAAGAAAGGAGAGCACTATTATTTCAAGACTCGCTCCTCCACCCAAAAATATTCCGATAAGAACCCCTATACCGTACATTATTCCGTGTTCAAGTCTCAAAAGCTCCCAGTAAGCCTTAAGGGATCGTTTCAAGGAACGCATTTATTCCCTTCTCGTAAATAACATTGCCCACGACTATCGTATCTGCATACCTAGCCATTTCGAGGGCCTTTTGCTTGGAATCAATTCCCCCTCCATAGAAAAGCCTCGAAGTTTTCAAAACTCTCCTGACCTCCCTAACAACCATCGGATCTCCGTAAGTTCCGCTGTACTCTATGTAGATCACCGGAAGCTTCATCATCCTCTCACCAACAAAGGCGTAGCTCGCAGCCCTTTCAGGGGAGAGGTCGCAATTTGCTTCAGTAACCCTCGCAACCGCTGAATTTGGATTCAGAACAATGTAACCCTCGAACACCGCGCTTTCGAATACGCTGGTGAATTCCTCAAGTTTTTCGTAGTACATTTCTACCCAATCCGCGTGTTTCCCTGTGATCCATTCCCCGCTCCTAGCGTTCAGGACGGTGGGTATGAAAAGGTAGTCTGCCTCGTAAATCACGTTATCTGGAGAAGAGGGCTCAAGAACCGTTGGTATGGAGTAGTCCTTAACAGCCCGAAACAGGGCTTTTGCCTTTTCATATGTCACGTTTTGCGTTCCTGAGACCATAACAGCATCCGTACCGCTTTCGGCAACAGCCTTTATCAGATCATCGGTGTTCTTCCTGTCAGGATCGAGCTTTGTTATGTGTTTCCAACTTTTCCACTTCATCGAACCACCGCTTTTCCGGAGATTATAAGCTTTTTTAAAATCTAAGCCGGGGATCTTTCTTAGCAGCATCCCTAACGCAGTAAAACTCCTTGCCTATCCTCCTGAGGTAAGGGCATTTTTTGCCCGTGTAGCCGATGATGCACAATTCGCAGTCTTCTTTATAAACTCTCTTGGCTCCGAGCCTCTCTACCAAGAGCCTTAAATCCATCAACTTATAATTCTTCGCTCATTTTAAAATATTTGCGAGAAAATTTTCAACGAGCTCTCTGCTTGGAAAGGCTCTTGCTCCGACTCTCTCAACATTATATGCCCCGCAAAAGTTCCCTAGCTTCAGGCAAACTTCAAGCGGATAACCGTTGATAAAGGCGTAAAGAAATCCCGCAGAAAAAGCATCACCGGCTCCTGTTGTATCCACGGCCTTTGCCTTGAAGGCTCTCTGGAATAACTTCTCCCCTTTGGTGTAGCAAACGCTGCCCTCCGCGCCTAGGGTTACTATTAGATAATCGACGAACTGCAAAAAGTCCTCCGGAGAAGCTTTCAGCATTTCAAACTCGTTCGAAGACATTATCACCATGTCTGAAAACTTTAAAAGCTCCGATATCTTTTCAAAACCAACTGATGCATACAGATAACCCGGACTGAAGACTACAGATCCGCCAAAGTTCTCCATAACCTCCTTCTGAACATCGAAACTGAATTCACTGGGAAACGGGTCAACGTAAAGGTAATCCCCTTCCTTTACCCTGACAAATGGCTTTCCCGCTGCGTTCGGCTGCACAAAAAATGTCCTTTCTCCATTCCTGTCCACAAAAACAAGAACTCTGCCGGTTAACTCGTCCGTTGTCTCTGCGATGACCTTCGCCCTGGTGTTTTTGACGAAGTACTCTGCATCGGCATCTTTCCCCAGAGTTGTGAAGAGTACGGTCTTCATCCCGAGTGTTGCAAGGTTGTGCACGACATTAGCCCCGGCCCCACCTGGCGATTTTGCCGAAGAAAGGATTTTTGCGTGCCCTCCAACGCTTGGAAACGATTCTATAAGGTAAACGTAATCAACGAGAGCGGGAGCGTGTGCGGCTATCATGCCCGAATTTATGATTTTGGGCGTATATCTTCTTTTCTTTCTTATTTTTAGATTCTATCATAATTGACACCGAAAAATTTAAATAATATAATGTCGGACAATATGTGCCTAAAGGGGGTCATGAGGCGGACAGATGGTGGACAAAAGATGCCATCTGTGCGCCGATATACACCCAAAATTTCCGGTGGAAAGATGCCCGCAACAAGAAAAATAAGCATAAGGCTGACGGAAGCCCAATACAGCAAATTGGAAGCCCTAGTTGAAATTGGAGAATATACCTCTGTTAGTGAGGCAATTAGAGCAGCGGTAAAGAAGTTCATTGAAGATCACAGGGAGCAGATCGAGAAGGCATCCCATTTGCGGGATCTGAGTTAGTAGTAAAATTGAGTAGGGGGTGTGGGGGATGAAAAGTTTGGTAAGTAAGGCCCAGCAGTATTTGGAGCAGGATAGAGCTAGGAGAGAGGAAAAGGTTAAGGAAGTAAAGGACTTTTTCGAGAAGCCGAAAATTGTTGTAGTGGGTTGCGGAGGGTGCGGAAACAACACAATAAACAGACTTTCGCACATGGATCTGGACGCGACGACGATAGCGATAAACACGGACAAACAGCATTTGCTGATGATAAAGGCAGACAAGAGGGTGCTGATAGGAAGAAGCCTGACGAGGGGCTTGGGAGCCGGCGGATACCCAGAAATAGGGAGAAAGGCGGCAGAGCTTGCGAGAGGAACGATCGAGGAATTGCTAGCCGATGCCGATATGGTCTTCGTTTGCGCTGGGATGGGCGGTGGAACGGGAACAGGTTCAGCCCCTGTAGTTGCGGAAGTGGCAAAGAAACAGGGGGCCATAGTGGTTGGATTTGCCCAGATGCCCTTCAAGGTTGAGAGGGCGAGAATAGGAAAGGCAATGCAGGGGCTGAGGGAGC
>QNUZ01000188.1 GCA_004347865.1 Archaeoglobi archaeon
AAGATTGACGTACTCTCGATAACTGACCACGATACAATTGACGGTTCGCTTAGCGCAATTGAAATCGTCTCTGCTGAAAAACTGCCGATCATAATCATTCCCGGGATTGAGATTTCAACAAAGAGCGGGCATTTGCTCGCATACGGTATTTCAAAAGACATAGAGAGGGGAATTGAAATTAGAGAGACCTGCGAGGCCGTAAGAAGTTTAGGCGGAATTTCGGTGCTGGCCCATCCCTTTGACTTTCTGCGAAAGGGTACATTGCGGATAAAAGACTTCAGGTTTGTAGATTGTGTCGAAGTTTTTAATGCAAAGAGCTACTTCAACTTTCTCGCCAAGAGATATGCAATTAAATACGGGAAAAGAGGCATTGGGGGTAGCGATGCGCACACAGCAAGGCAGGTGGGAATTGTGATTAACTACCTTGAAAGCTCCGAAAAAGAGTCAATTCTGAATGCAATCTATGATGGAAGAAAGCAAACGATTAAGGAGAGATTGTCCTTTCTGCTATCTCGGATAAATCCAAAACCCTGACTCTGCTTCCTCCAACTCTTGAGAGATTGTACTCGCAGAATGGACATGAGGTGATGATAACATTTGTTCCTGTTTCTAATGCTTCTCTGACTCTTTCTTCAGCAATTGCAACGGCGATTTCTTTGAACTGCGTTCTTAGACCGCCTCCAGCTCCACAACAAAGGGCAAATTTACGATTTCTTTCCATCTCGATTAGCTTTATTCCCGCCCTTCTTATGACCTCCCTCGGTTCCTCATAGATACCCATGTGTCTCCCAAGGTGACAAGGATCGTGGTACGTCGCGGCAAAATCAATCTTTCCTTCCACATTCATCAGTTCAGCAAAAACAGTCGAAACGTGCTTCACTTCGAAGTTAAAGTCGATCCTGAATTCCTCCGCAAATTTTGGATAGTCGTTCTTTATCGTTTTGTAGCAACCCGGGCAGGATGTTATCACTTCCTCAATCCCTTCTTTTTGCCACACCTTAACGTTTTTCTTAAAAAGCATCTTCGCCAAGTCCTTTTGCCCGGTTCTAATAAACGGAGAGCCGCAACAAAATTCTTGGGATCCTAAAACCGTGAATTCTACCCCCAGTTTTCTCAAAGCATTCACGGTAGACTTGGCAATGTTTTTTGTTTTGAAACTTGCCGTGCAGCCCGCAAAATAAAGAGTTTTTGACTTGCCAACATCAAAATCGAGCCATTCAGACCTTTTAAGCTGGTCCCCTCCGTAAGGATTGAACTCCCGATAGGTTATATCCCTGATTTTTCTGTGCAGCGGTAATGGAGCAATTTTCTCTTTCACTAAATCCTCCCTCACCCTCTCCCAGAAACTCACCAAATCCAAATTTGCAGGACAGACAATACTGCAAATCCCGCAGACTGAACATTTGTAGATTTCCTTAACAATTCGGGTGTCCAATTTTGCCGCTCCTTTTTTTATTTCGTTTAGCAAAATTAGTTTTCCTCTCGGAGATGCAGATTCCAGTTTCTCAGCTCGAAAAACTGGACAAACGTTGCAAAGTCCGCATTTTATGCATTCAGAAGATATCAAACTATCCATAAGAGCTTCTCTCCGGTTTTCATCACCCTAGAAAAGACGTTTTCCTGCATAGCTTTTTTCGGATTCAGGAGGTTTTTTGGATCAATGTTCCTCTTATATTCCTCCAGCTCTCTCTTAAGTTTGTTTTTGTACGGGAAAAGCAGACCGGTGGAATATACATTACCCCCGCACTTCTCTGCTATCTTTACGAACTTCAGAGCCTGAAGATATGACCTAAATCCCCTTCCAAAGAGACCCAAAAAGATTGCCCGATCACGCGCAAAGATAACCTCAATTCCGCAAGCAAGTTCTTTCACCTCGTTGTAGAACCTTGCTGCCTGATCAATTGGTAAAACGACTTCCGAGTATATTTTATCAGTCGCTAGGGCTTTAAGTGGAGAGAATCTCCTGCTCCAAAGGTTTTTACCGAGTTCGGAACTTTCACCCTCTCCCTCGTAGCTAACGAGTAATGTGTCCCTCTCTCCGAGCTTTTCAAACTTCATATGGTATCCGTCCTTAAAATTTGCATGATAGGCACCCTTAATCCTTTCGATGGTCTCATCAAAAGTGCATTCAAAGGCAAGACTTCTTATACTTTCAGAATTTCTAAGCTTAATACAAGCTCTTAAAATTATTCCGGTTGTTCCAAAGGCCCCAATGTAATATTTGAGCTTATCACCCTTTATTTGTTTTATTCCTTCAAAGTCTGCGACTTCTAGCCACTCAACGTTTTCTCCTACGCTCCCGTATTTCAAGCTGCCGATACCATAGCCACCTTGCGCTATCCAGCCCCCTACAGTCGAAACGGTTGCACTTGTAGGATAAACTCTCAAAGCCTTTCCAAGTCTATTTGCAGATCTTTCAACGTCCATCCAAACTGCCCCAGCTTCCACGACTGCCGTGCCATCCTGAAAACTAAACTTATTGAAGTTCTTCATGTCCAGAATTATGCAGTTCACTAGGGGGACGCACCCTCCGTAACCAGAAGTCCCACTACCACGTGGTATGACTGGAATTTCGTATCTTTCTGATATCTCTAGAATTTTCAGAACTTCTTCATCACTCCTCGGTTGAACGATACAGAGGGGAGTTTTTACGAACCTGGAAAGTTGTTTGGGAATTACAAGAAAGTCATACCTGTAGATGCGTAAAATTCCCGGATGAGTTTCAACCTTTCCGATTTTTGAAAGGGCTAATTGAAGAGCTTCATCCACAAACTGTTCTCCCAAAACTTCCTTAAATAGCTTTTTATATAATTATAAACTGTTCTCTTTCCTGAAATATTCTCAGAAAAAACTGACATCTCCCACGCCCTAGCGACGCCGGTTCTAAGTTGTGAATTTTTGAGGACTTCCACTTTAAAAAATGTCGCTAGGAAAAACCGAAATAATTTCCAGCACCAACAGGCGTCTCAGCGAGCGACTTCAGCCTCTTAGCATTTCACGTTTCAAAACTCAAAAAATATTCATGGACCTTCGTGGATGACAGCTCCGGATGGAAGGCCAGACCCAGAATATTCCTCTGCTTAACCGCAACTATTTTGTCCTCGAATCTTGCAAGTACCTCAACTCCCGCACCAGCGCTTTCTATGATAGGGGCTCTTATGAATATAGCCTCCACCTCTCCGACGTTTTTCATTTCAAGTTTGGTCTGAAAGCTCTCTCTTTGTCTTCCAAATGCGTTTCGCCTCACCTTAACGTCCAGTAATCCCAAAAGCTTTGTTTTTGTTCTTTCAACCTGATCATCGCCTTCCTTTGCCAAAATTATCAGTCCCGCACATGTGCCCATAATGCGCTTTCCGCTATTTGCAAATTCCAAGATCTCATCTGCAATCGAATCTCTGAAGATCAGCTTGCTAATAGTCGTGCTCTCGCCGCCAGGAATTATTATGGCATCACACTCGGGAATTATTCCCGGCTTTCTGACGGACAGCACTTCCCCCTGAATCCCCAGATTTCTCATTGCGTTTTTTGTGGCAACTACGTGTTCTTCAACGTCTCCTTGTACTCC